>JALOBY010000009.1 GCA_023228045.1 Endomicrobiales bacterium
TTAGTTACTTAAAATGGTTTTGCTACTTCAAAACTATCAAAAATAGCAACACTTTTTGAGTATTATGCCCGCAATGACACGGTTTTAGTTTTTAGTTTACATTTAATTGAGTAACTGTAATAAATATATAAGAAAAAACTTAGCACAAATGGGAGGCAGTATGGTTAAAACAACTGTAGGTATGTTGGATGCAAAAGGTAAAAAGTTTGGTGTTGTAATATCTCGCTTTAATGAGTTTATTACATCCAAATTACTTGGTGGCGCAATAGATTCTTTTGTGCGTCATGGCGGTAATGAAAGTGATTTAGAGGTGTTCTGGGTTCCGGGGTCATTTGAAATTCCTGCAACTGCAAAAAAAGTTGCCGAAAGTAAAAGGTTCAATGCAGTTATCTGTCTTGGGTGTGTAATAAGAGGGGAAACCCCGCATTTTGATTATGTTTCCTCAGAGGTTGCAAAAGGTGTTGCACAAGTTGGTATGGAAAGCAGTGTTCCTGTTATTTTTGGTGTACTTACAACAGATAACCTTGAGCAGTCAATTGAAAGAGCAGGCACAAAGTCGGGCAATAAAGGCGCTGAAGCGGTTGAAAGTGCAATTGAACTTTCAGATCTTTATAACAAAATAAAATAATTAAAGTTACAGTGTTTTATAGACAATAATTTAGTTGACAGAATAAATTATTATTTTGTGTAAAAGCGTTGCAATGCAAAGGTGTTGCAGAATAATTGTCCATCAAATAAATGGATATAAAATGAGAAAAAGGTGACACCGTTGAGTTTGATATAATTGAATCAGATAAAGGCCCAAAAGCATCTAATGTAAAAAAAATATAATATTCAAAATATCAGCAAAAGGAAGCTGTGCATTGCATTATGCCCAGCTTCTTTTTTTATTTATTACCCACTTTGGCTGATAATGAATAAGTATTTTGTGGGGATTTCGGCGAGGGCATGTCCTTGAGTGTCGTGGTCAAGGATGTCTGACCACCAAGGCCGGTGGGGCAGGATAGCCCCGCGGTTTAAATAAATCTGGATTTCAGCTAATCCCGCCCGATGGTGGGATGGGAATGAAAAAATATGGCGTAGCGTCGGAGAGATATTTGCGCCAGTTATTATAATTTAGTAGAATAGGCAAAATTTTAACTCGTATTTTGCAAAAGGAAAAAGATTATTTATGTTTAAAAAAATTATTTATGCACTTTTTGGCTCACCCAATGATCGCGTTGTAAAAAAATTATATCCGATTGTGGGTCAGGTAAATGTTTTTGAAGAGCAAATTACTGCACTTTCCGACGAAGCTTTAAAAGCAAAAACACAGGAGTTTCGTGATCGTATAAAACAAGGCCAAAAACTTGATGATATTTATCCTGAGGTGTTTGCCTGCGTGCGTGAGGCATCAAAAAGAACTATTGGCTTAAGGCATTTTGACACACAGCTGATGGGTGGTTATGTTTTGCACACGGGTCGTATTGCGGAAATGCGTACAGGTGAAGGTAAAACACTTGTTGCTACACTTGCCGCGTATTTAAATGCTTTAGAGGGCAAAGGTGTTCACATTGTTACCGTTAATGATTACCTTGCAAACCGTGACCGCGCATGGATGGGCCCTGTTTTTGAGTTTTTAGGACTTAGTGTTGATTGTGTTGGGCACGATATGCGTGCTACAAGGCGTCGTGCTGCTTATGCCAGCGACATTACTTATGTAACCAACAATGAACTTGGTTTTGATTACCTTAGAGATAACATGGTTGTCACTTTAGATGAAAAAGTTTTGCGTGAGCTTAACTATGCAATCGTTGACGAAGTTGACTCAATTTTAATTGACGAGGCAAGAACCCCATTAATTATTTCAGGCCCTGCCGAAGAATCAACCGATAAATACTACATTTGTAACCGTCTTGTTCCAATGTTAAAAGGCAGAAAAATTACCGAGTCAGAAGAAATTGATGCAAAATATAAAGGCATTGAGCTTGGCGTTGGTTTTGATTACATAGTTGACGAAAAAAATCACACCGTAGTAATGACAGATCAAGGGGTAAGCAAAGCTGAAAAATTGCTTGGCGTGAAAAATATATACGACGATGTGCAAGCAGAGTGGGTGCACCATTTAACACAGGCGATAAGGGCACATAACCTTTACCAAAAAGATGTGCAATATGTTCTTAAAGACGGTGAAGTTATAATTGTAGATGAATTTACCGGGCGGCTTATGCCGGGTCGTCGTTGGTCGGAAGGTTTGCATCAGGCAGTTGAAGCAAAAGAAAATATGCGCATAGCAGAAGAAAACCAAACACTTGCAACCATCACTTTTCAAAATTTCTTTAAGATGTACAAAAAAATTTCCGGTATGACTGGTACCGCCGTAACTGAAGCGCAGGAATTTTGGCAAATTTACAAGCTTGCGGTTGTAGAAGTGCCAACTAATAAAAAGATGATTCGCGTTGACCATGTAGATATTATTTATCGCACGGAACGCGAGAAATACGAGGCTGTTGTTTGTGAAATTGAGAATTTGTGGAAAAAAGGTCAGCCGGTTTTGGTTGGTACGCGCTCTATAGAAAAGTCAGAAAGAGTTTCTGCAATTCTTAGGCGCAAAGGTATTCCTCATCAGGTGTTAAATGCCAAATATCACGAAATGGAAGCACAAATTATTTCGCAGGCCGGTAAAAAGGGTTCTGTAACAATAGCAACAAATATGGCCGGCCGCGGTACCGACATTGTTCTTGGTGGAACACCGCCGGTTGAAGGTGAGTCGCAGGAAGTAATAGCACTTGGTGGTTTGCATATTTTAGGTACAGAACGCCATGAGTCACGAAGAATTGATAATCAGCTCAGAGGGCGTTCTGGCAGGCAGGGTGACCCCGGGTCATCGCGTTTTTACCTTTCGCTTGAAGATGAATTAATGAGACTTTTTGGTTCAGAAAGAATTTCTACGGTTATGCAAAAACTTGGTATGAGAGATGGTGAAGATATTCAGCACCCATGGATTTCAAAAGCCATAGAAAATGCGCAAAAAAAAGTTGAAGGGATGAACTTTGACATAAGAAAACAACTGTTGGAATATGACAATGTTATGAACAAACAGCGCGAGGTTGTCTATCGCTTAAGAGCCAGTATATTGGCAGGGGAAGATATTAGCTCAATAGTGGCTGTCATGCTTGAGGAAGCCATTGATGAAAAAATTAATCAATGGGCCCCTGCAAAGCAATACCCCGAGCAATGGGAGTGGCTGAACTTAGAAACATGGCTTACAAAAACTTTTAATTGTAAGCTTGCTTTGGCACATGACGAAATGCTGCAATTGCGTCAAGAAGGTTTAAAAGCGCTTGTACAAGAAAAAATAAATACCAATTATACTTTGCGTACTAATTTAGTAAGTGCTGAACAGTTTAACGAGGTGCAAAGAAGAATTTTGCTTATGATTATTGATACCGCATGGAAAGAGCACCTTTACGACTTAGATCAGGTAAAAAAAGGTATTGGTCTTAGAGCTTATGGCAACAAAGATCCATTAATAGAATATCAAAAAGAGTCATTTGAGATGTTTGAACAAATGATGTGCCGTATCCGCGAAGCATCATTGGAATACATTTTTAATGTTGAACTTGTGCAAGAAAGAGCCGCTGTGCAAGTTGCCAAATCTGATGAAAATTTGCAGCGCCCAAAAGAAAAAAATAATCTTGGAATATTAGCTCAAAACTCACAAAAAGTTGACTTAAAAGATAAACTTGGCAGAAACGACCCTTGTCCATGTGGCAGCGGGAAAAAATATAAGAAGTGTTGTGGCAAATAAATGAAAACTAACAAAAAAAACAAACCAAAAAAACAAAGTTTAAAACCAACTCTGAAAATTTTACAAAGAGAAGTGGCTTTCCTGCATGGGGTAATTGATATACTCGGCAAAGCTGAAGACCTTGCCACATTGCTTCAACAGCTAAGTAAACTACTTGCTGATTTTATTAACGCAGACAGTTGCTTAATTTATTTGCTTTCAGATACAAAAACCGATCTTGTATTGCTTGGCGCATACCCGCCACATCCAAACCAGATTGGCAAAGTTCGCCTTGAAACCGGGCATGGAATTACGGGATGGGTGGCCGCGCACCGAGAGCCTGCTGTACTTTGCGGCAATGCCTATAAAGACCCTCGTTTTAAGTTTGTAAAAAATATTCCTGAAGATAAGTACGAAGCTCTTCTTTCAGTTCCAATTATGTTAGATTCAAACCCAAGCGGCGTTGTAAATATCTTCAATAAAAAAAGCACCAAGTTTACATCAAGCCATGTTGATATTCTAACCAACATTGCTGCTCATATTTCATCGGCAATTGAAAGAATGCGTTTAGAGCAGATTGCAAATAACAAAGAGAAACAAATTGAGGTTATTGCAAAGCTTTCTAACACAATAGTTTCGGGTATGTATTTAAAAGAGATACTACAACTAATTGTAACAATGAGTGCGCAGATGATGAACTCAAAAATATGTTCGCTTATGTTGCTTAACGAGAAAACGGGTGAACTTAAAATTGAAGCAACCCAATCACTTTCTGATGAATATAAAATGAAGCCGCCGATAAATATAGCCAAATCTGTGGCTGGGAAGTCCATAATAGAAAAACGCTCTATTGTAGTTGCTGATGTTACAAAAGATCCAAATTATACCTACCCTGAAATTGCAAAAAAAGAAGGTTTGCGCTCTATGTTGGCGGTTCCAATGATATTTAAAAATAAACCAATAGGTGTAATAAACTGTTACACAACGGTAGAACACGACTTTTCTTCTGACGAAATAAATCTGTTATCTACAATTGCAAACCAGGCAGCTGTTGCAATTGTGAACACTCGCCTTATTGAAGAGGCAAATGTCACAAAGGAAGCTCTTGAAACCAGAAAGCTTATTGACAGAGCAAAAGGTATACTTATGCGTTTGAAAAATATGAATGAAGAAGAGGCCTTTCGTTTCTTACAAAGGCAAGCTATGGATTTACGGCGCACTATGAGAGACATTGCCGAGGCAGTGCTTCTTAGTGAAGGCATTCGCAAAGCTAACCTATAAAATAAATTGTGAAACCCAACCTATTGGTAAAACATCTCTTAGCAATAACATCAGGGCTTTTACTGTTTCTGTCATTGCCTGCTCAAAATCTATTTTTTTTAGCATGGATTGCACTTGTGCCGGTACTGTTTGCAACCTATAAATCTAGTGCCAAAGAGGCATTTTATTATGGGCTATTAGCGGGTTTGGCTGCATATCTACCTGCGCTTTATTGGGTTTTCCCGACTGTCAATCTTGCCGGCGGAGGTGTGGCTCAGGCCATTGTATGTTTTTTGTTGTTAGCTATATATATGGCATTGTTTATTGCGCTATGGCTAATGTGTTCGCGTTTAAAAGCAATTGAGAATACGAAGGGTTATTGGGTAATTTTATTTCTTGCGTTTTTATGGGTAATAATTGAGTATTCGCGTTCTAATTTATTTACCGGTTTCCCGTGGCTTTTACTTGGACATTCACAGTGGAATTTTAATGAATTATTGCAAATTAGTGAATTTTGTGGAGTTGAGGGAATATCTTTTCTCCTGGTGTTTTTTAACCTGTCTCTTTGGTATGCAATAAAAGATAAAAAAGTTGGTTACCTATTTTTTGCATCTTCTGTTTTATTATTAGCTGTGTTTATTGGAACTAATTTAGATACAAAAAAGTGGCGCCTTGGAAACAGCGTTAACGTTGCCGTTGTTCAAACAAACATAAGCCAGAATGAAAAGTGGAACCCGGATTTTAAAAATGAAATATTGCAAAAATATTTAAGTTTGCTAAATGGTCTAACTAAAAGCACTAAACCTGAGCTTATTGTTTGGCCGGAAACTGCTTTGCCGGATGACTTATTTGCAAAAAACGAGTTTTTTTCATGGGCAAGTAAAAGTTTTGAGGCAAGTTCTGCATACAATGTTGTTGGCACTTTGGTTAGTGAAAATGGCGCGTATTTTAACGTTTCTGCTGTTTTTAATCCTGCT
This sequence comes from Endomicrobiales bacterium, assembly GCA_023228045.1. Taxonomy (NCBI): domain Bacteria; kingdom Pseudomonadati; phylum Elusimicrobiota; class Endomicrobiia; order Endomicrobiales; species Endomicrobiales bacterium. The sequence goes on from JALOBY010000009.1 coordinate 6,007, forward strand.
GGTGAGTTAGTAGGGGTGCATAAGAAAACGCATCTGGTGCCTTTTGGCGAATACATACCATTGCGTAAGTACATTCAGCCATTTTTTGCAATAGTTGGTGATATGGGTGATTACTCTAAGGGTTTTGAACATGAAAGCTTTTTCGCCGCAAAAACACTCATAGCTCCAACTATATGTTCTGAGAATTTTTTTGCGCAATCTATTGCGCGTTTTGTCACCAATGGGGCACAGGTTTTGCTTAACCAAACCAACGATGCGTGGTTTTATGACACATCTGCGTTAGAACAACATTTTGTATTAAATGTATTTCGTGCTGTAGAAAACCGCAGGCCGGTAGTTGTTGCAGGCAACGGTGGAATTTCCGGTTTTATTGATGAAAGAGGAAAAATAAATATAATTTTGCCAAAATTTAAAAATGCTACGCTCATGTACGAAGTATACCCATGTACCGGTTTAACTTTTTACACAAGGTTGCCAGGGTTGTTTAATAAAATTGCGCTTCTTGCGCTGTTGTTTTTAATTTATTTCAGAAAAAAAGGTTTAAAACCAAATTGCGATATTCAGGTTAAATAGGGGTAATTATGCTTGATGAATTAAAAGAAAAAATAATTTTGCTTGGGAGGTCTCTTTGAAATTGACCGTAAAAAAGAGACAATACTTGAGCTTGAAAGAGCAGCTTCAGCTATTGATTTTTGGAACAATCCTGAAAATGCAAAAGAGCAGATGGGCAAACTTAATGCCTTAAAAAAAGCTGTCAATGAATGGCAGGCATTAAACAAAGAAGTTGAAGAGTTAATTTCATTGCGTCAGATGTATGCTGAAGAAGGCGATGAAAGCATAGACACTGAAATTACTTTTGGTGTGCAAAGTTTAGCACAAAGAACGCTCGCCATTGAAACTATATTAAAGCTATCTGGCCCGCACGATAAAAGTAATGCCATAGTTTCGTTGCATGCAGGGGCTGGCGGAACTGAATCGTGCGATTGGGCTCAAATGCTTTATAGAATGTATTCCCGCTGGGCAGAAAAAAAAGGTTTCCAACTTGAACTTATAGATGCGCTTTCTGGTGATGAGGCGGGGTTAAAAAGTGCCACATTTTTGATAAAAGGCGAGTATGCTTATGGTTTTTTGCAATCGGAGCTTGGGGTTCACCGCCTTGTGCGTATATCGCCATTTGACGCAAATAAAAGGCGCCACACTTCTTTTGCTTCGCTTGATGTTATACCGGAAATTGACGATGATATTAACATTGTAATTGAAGAAAAAGATTTGAAAGTTGACACATATAAGGCATCTGGCGCTGGCGGCCAGCATGTAAACAAAACTGAGTCGGCAATTCGCATAACACATATTCCAAGTGGCATAATTGTTGCTTGTCAGACCGATAGATCTCAGCACAAAAACCGCTTAACGGCAATGAAGTTGCTTAAATCTAAACTATATGAAGCAGAACAAGACAAACTTAGAAAATCGGTAGAAAAGCATTATAACGAGAAAGGTTCAATAGAGTGGGGTAATCAAATAAGGTCGTATGTGTTTATGCCATATCAGCTTGTAAAAGATCACAGAACAGAGGCAGAAACTTCTCAGGTAGATGCCGTTATGGACGGAGATATTGATAAATTTATCTCTGCTTACCTGCAGTGGAAACTAACAAAATAGCTCTTACATATTTTAAAAAAGCTGTTTGACAATTTAATTGTAGTAACATTCCTGAAATATCAAAGTAAAACTCTTTTGACAACACTGAGCTAAAAAGGTAAAATTCCAACAAAATTTAATGTATTTTGAGGTATTTATGACAGAGATTTTAACCCCAATTGAACAGATTATTGATGTAAGAACACAAAAACTTAAAAAGCTTGAGTTGGCAGGGGTAAACCCATTTCCGGCTATAAGCCCGCAATCTACAAGCATTAAAATCATTTTAGATAAATTTTTAAGTTTGGAAATAGGAGCATCTTCCCCTGACAAATTTAGCGTTAATGGGCGGATAATTTCTATGCGCGATATGGGAAAGGCGTGTTTTATAAATATTAACGATGCCACAGGTAAAATACAGCTTTACATAAAAAAAGACCAGCTTGAAGGTGATTCATTTGTTTTATTTAAAGAAACCGTGGATATCGGTGATTTTATTAATGTTAGCGGTTTGCCGTTTAGAACAAGAACGGGCGAACTGACATTACAGGTTTTTAGCTGGCAGTTCCTTACTAAGGCAATAAGGCCATTGCCCGAAAAATGGCATGGGCTAAAAGATGTTGAAACTCGTTACCGTCAAAGATATTTAGACCTTATTGCAAACCCGGATGTTAAAGATGTGTTCGTTAAAAGAAGCTTAATTATATCAACTTTCAGAAATGTGCTTGAGCAAAAAGGTTTTTTAGAAGTTGAAACGCCGATAATGCAGTCAATACCAGGCGGTGCGGCAGCGCGGCCTTTTAAAACATTTCACAATGCGTTAAGTATAGAACTTTTTATGAGAATTGCTCCAGAACTTTATCTAAAAAGGCTTGTTGTTGGCGGCCTTGAAAAAGTTTATGAAATCGGACGCCAATTTAGAAATGAAGGAATAGATAGAACACATAACCCTGAGTTTACAATGCTAGAGTTGTATCAGGCATATGCCGACTACAACACAATGATGGACATTTGCGAAATTCTTATTTCGTCTGCTGCAAAAGCTGTTAACTTTGAAATAAAAACACCATTTAAACGAGTGCGCTTATTTGACCTTTTGCAGGAGTGCACAGGGCGCGATGTGCGTAGTGCTTTTGAAAGTGGGAAGTTAAAAGAGCTGGCAATTGAATTAAAACTTGATGTTGCGCCAGATGCCTCAGACAAAAAAATTATAGATGCCATATTTGACCAAAGAGCGCTTAACAAACTTATTGAGCCGACTTTTGTTTTAGATTATCCGTCAGTGCATTCGCCATTGGCAAAACCAAAAGCCAGTGACCCTGTTGTCGCTGAGCGTTTTGAGCTATACATAAACGGGCAAGAAATTGCCAATGCTTACTCAGAGCTTAACAACCCGATAATCCAAAGAGAGCGCTTTCTTGAGCAGGTTAGTAATAAAGCAAAAGGTGATGAGGAAGCCCAACCGTATGATGATGATTACATTATTGCCCTTGAGCATGGGTTGCCTCCAACAGGCGGGCTTGGCATAGGTATTGATAGATTGGTGATGTTCCTAACAAACACTGAGAGTATCAGAGAAGTTATCCTATTTCCGCTTCTAAGGCCATAAAATGCCAGTTGAACTATTTATAGCGATTCGTTACTTAAAAGCAAAAAGAAAGGGTTTTTACGCCATTATAACCACATTCATAGCGGTTGGGGGTGTTGCCCTTGGTGTTGCCGCGCTAATTATTACTCTTTCGGTTATGAGCGGCTTTCACGCTGATATAAAAGAAAAAATTCTTGGCTTACAACCACATATAATGATAACTTCATTTGACCAAAGTCCGCTTTATAATCCGCAAGATACAATGAATAAAATAAAAAGTTTTAAAGGTGTGCAAGGTGTTGCTCCATTTATTTTTGGGCAGGCTATTTTAAGAAGCAGGTTTGCAACTTCCGGCGCTGTTATAAAAGGTATTAATTGGGATAGTGAAAATACAATAGCAAAACTTTCAAAAAAAATTATTAAACCCGCAAGTGGAATTAGTATAATAGAAGATAATGGCGCTATACTTGGCAGCGAGCTTTCAAAAAACCTGGGTGTTTCTATTGGTGATAGTGTTGTTGCTATGGCCCCCGGAGAGCTTGGCTTTATGCCTCGCGTGGAAAAATTAAAAGTTTGCGCAATTATGCATTCAGGTATGTATGAATATGATTCAAATCTTTTTTATACCAATATCGCATCTGCCGGCCGCTTGTTTGGTGTTGGCGAAAATGCAGTTTCCGGTATTAGTGTGACATTATCAAACATAGGAAATAGTGCGGTTTTTTCAAAACTTTTAAGGGGTTCTTTGGGGCCTGCTTTTGCAGTGCGCTCATGGCAGGATTTAAACAGAAATTTATTCTCAGCATTAGAGTTAGAAAAAATAATGATGTTTATAATTCTTACCCTTATTGTATTGGTTGCGGCATTTAACACGGTTTCAAATTTACTGCTCTTAACTATGGAAAAATCAAAAGAAATAGGTATGCTGTGCGCTTTGGGTTTCAAAAGGGGAGCAATTGGCAGAATATTTTTTATTGAAGGTGTTATAATTGGTTCGCTTGGCACAGGTATTGGTTTAACAGTTGGAATTGGATTAAGTTTGTTGTTAAAAAAATATCAGTTTATACATTTGCCGGCTGAGGTTTATTATATAGATAAGCTTCCTGTTAAAATTGTTCCCGGCGATATAGCTCTTGTGGCTATTTGTGCATTTATTATTTCGGCTTTTGCAGCGCTTTACCCGGCTATAAAGGCATCTAAGTTAGACCCTATAGAGGCAATTAGATATTAATATGAACATTGTTCTTGAAAATATATCAAAAGAATATAATACTGGTTTTAGCCAAAATGTAATTGCATTAAAAAATGTTAGTTTAGTGCTGAATTCTGGTGATGCTGTATCGGTAATAGGGCCATCAGGCGCGGGTAAAAGCACTCTATTGCATATAATTGGCCTTATGGATACTCCATCAAGTGGCAATGTTGTTTTTGATGGTGTAAATGCAAGTGCAATGAGTAGTGCGCAAAAAGCATCTATACGAAAGAGCAAATTAGGTTTTCTTTTTCAATTTCACCATCTGCTTCCTGAGTTTACTGTACTTGAAAACATACTTTTGCCATCTTGGGAAACCAGAGCAGAAAAATTATCAACAGCGATAAATCTTTTAAAAGTTTTAGGAATAGAAAATAGAAGCCAGCATTTACCATCGCAGCTTTCAGGCGGGGAAGCCCAACGGGCGGCACTTGCAAGGGCACTAATAAACTCGCCAGATATAATATTGGCTGATGAGCCAACCGGTAATCTTGACAGAGAAACAGGTGTTTTAGTTGAAAATTTATTGTTTTCGCTATGTGAAGAAAAAAAAATATCGTTGGTACTTGTAACACACAATGAGGAAATAGCGCAGCGCACAAAACATACATTTCAAATGCGCGATGGAAAAATTGAAAATGTTAGGCAAAATATAAATTGATTAAGTTAAGGAGTTAATAAATGAAGATTTATCTTGATGGTAAGTTGCTTGAAAAAGAAGACGCAAAGGTTTCAGTATTTGATCATGGTTTGCTTTATGGTGATGGAGTATTTGAAGGTATTCGCGCTTATAATGGCAGGGTTTTCCGTCTGCGTGAGCATTTAGACCGCCTTTATAGCTCAGCGCATGTTATTAATTTGGTTATTGAAATGACTAAGGTCGGAATGGAAAATGCCATTCTTGATACATTGCGCGCCAATAAGTTAAAAGACGCTTATATTAGAGTGGTTGTTACAAGAGGTGTTGGCGATTTAGGGTTAGACCCTCGCAAATGTTCTCGTCCTACAATATTTATTATTGCCGATAAAATTAGACTTTATCCCGAAGAGTTTTATACAAATGGTCTAGATATTGTAACTGTTTCTACCAGAAGAAACATTCCTGATTCGCTTAACCCGTGCATAAAATCCTTAAATTATTTAAACAACATAATGGCCAAAATGCAGGCAAACCTTGCTGGTGTGGAAGAAGCAATTATGCTCGATTCCAACGGTTATGTGGCAGAGTGTACAGGTGATAATATTTTCATTGTAAAAAACAATGTTTTGTTTACTCCGCCGTCTTGGGTAGGGGCTCTTGAGGGGATAACGCGTGGTGCCGTTATAGAGCTTGCTCGTAACAAATTAAAACTTACTGTTCGTGAAGATGTATTTACAACTTACCATGTTTACACTGCAGATGAATGTTTTCTTACAGGTACAGGGGCAGAGATAATACCTGTTGTTAAGGTAGATGCTCGCGTAATCAATAATGGTAAACCAGGAAAACTTACACTTAAACTTATAAAAGAATTTAGGGAACTTACTAGCCTTACAGGTGTTCCAATTTATGAAAGATAGTGTGTTTAAACCCTATTGCAAAATATGGGTTGAAATGTGACAAATGCGAAAAAAAACTCTATTTTTACTTTTATTATTGCCATTAGTTTTGGCAATTATATTGTTTTTAGCCATTCGGCTAAAGTTTATTGAAGTACCTGTAACTTATGCTTTAGAGAATTATCTTGGCAATAGTGTAAAAATATCAAGTGTTGAATATAAACCACTTAATCGCCTTTCAATAAATGATTTGCAAGTTGGTAATTTTTTCAGTTGCAAAAAAGTTTATCTATTTTTAAACCCAATTAAGCTTATCTTTTCAAAAGATAAGCTCTCCGCAATTGCCTTTATTCACCTAAGCTCTCCACAGTTAAACTACACTCCTGAGTTTGATGCGTTGGTTAAAAAACTCAGCTCTTCAAAAGTGCAAAATAATAATATGGCAGATATTTCGCTTTCTTTTGAAGATGGTTCGGTGCTTTATCGCGGTACACAAATAAAAAATCTTAAAGGTAAATTGTATTTAAAACAACAAGAGATAAGCGCAAAGCTTTCTTTAGATATTAAAGGTTTCTCTATTAATGCCAACTTTTTAAAAGCGGCTCAAAATACATTTGATTTAGATATTCAGGCGAAAAGTGATAATGCTTCTGTGCTTTTGGCCTCTCATGGTGAGGTTACGAAAGATGGGCTAAATGCCCGGCTAAATTTACCGCTCATAAAAATATCTGATTTTGAGTTAAAAGACTCATCTGGAATGTTTGTGTTTTCAAATTCCAATGGATTAAGTTTTAACCTTATTTCTGCAAGTTCAATGAGTATGAACCTTTCAGGTGAGAACATTAAAAACTTAAACTTAATTTTTTTTCTCAACTTAGCTGGTCTAAATACTCAATCGTCCGGCAAAGTAGATTTTGCAGGATGGATAAAAGATGGTGTATTTACTTTTGATGGCAGTACAAAAGATGTTCGTATCAATAAAGCTCATATATCAGACTTGGTTTGCCGTATAGAAAGTGGCAAAAATGGCAATATAGCGCAATGTAATATTAGTGTTCCTGACAAAAAACTAACTTTTATATCTGAATTATCTACATCGGCATATTTTTCAGCCCGACTAATCAACAATGGCAAACTTTCCGCAGATGTAATTTCTACTACTGGGGTGGTAAATTTTAATATTTACGATATCAATTTATCTGCTTTACCGTTATATTTTGATGGCTACGAAAATCCATGTGGCGTTTTGGTTGCAAGTGGCAGTTATAGCGCGGGAAATGGCTTCGTTTACGGGTTGCTTAATAGTGCTTCGGTTAATGCATCAGAGCCGCTTTCGTTTAATTTTAGCTCAATAAAAAACGCAAACACAATTTTATTCTCATTGCTTAGCGCAAATAATGAACTTGCATTCAATTATTCACATAATGCAAATGGGGATATTTATAATGGTAAGTTTAAAAAAATTAGCATTAAAAAGTTATTGCCTATCTTCGTTAAAAGCTTAAGTAATTTAAGCGGCTATTTAAGTGGCAGTTTCGAATGTGAGCAAGATAAGGCAAAAGCTCAGTTATATGTTGGAGGTTTAAACACAGCTTCCAGTGGTTTTGATAGTGCCAAAATACTTGCGGAAATTAACCATAAAGAACTTGATGTTAAAGAACTTGCGCTTAGTTTAAATAATAAAAAAGTATTAGAAATGAATTTCGCGGCAAATTTAAAGAAAAAAAAGGAAAACTTTAACCTTGTTTCAAAAATAAGTGGTTTTAAAATAAACAACTTTGTTTTAAACACAAAACTTGCCACAAAAGGTAATTTAGATATTGATGCAAAAACTTTCAGAGGGAGTGTTTTGGCTAAAGATTTGTTATTAAATGGTTTTAAGAAAACTGAATTTAAGTCGGAAATTGTACTTTCAACTGCCGCGCTTAAGCTAAATGATTTTTTATTCAAGGGTTATGCTAGAGGGTCATTTAAGTATGATTTAATAGAAAATAAAGTAGAGGCAAATACACAATTTACTTTCTTACCGCTTAATTTGCTGCAAAAAGATTTGCAGGGCGCTTTAAGTGGCACCGCTTCAGTTTTTGGGTCTGTTAAAAATCCGATAGTTTCTGCTAAATTTCAAACGGTTTCTGCGCGGTATAAAAACCTTTCTTATGCAAGCTCTGGTTTGGCAAACTACCAAAACGGTGTTTTGTTTTTGAAAGATGCGAAATTAACTGCTAAAGATACCCAATTAAATTTTTCAGGGAGTTTTAGCAAAGATATTAACTTAGATGCTTGGTTTAATTTATCTTCAATTAGTGCTCTTAGGTCTATTGGTCTATATATTCCAAGTGATTGCAATGGGAAATTTAATGGTGAATTGAAAGTAGAAGGTTCCACAAGCTCATATATGTTATCGGGCAATCTATACGGCAAAGATGTTGCTTTTGGAAAAATAAAGCTTAATGAGTTAAACTCTGAATTTAAGTTTAACAAAGGCGTTCTTTATATAGATGCTTTATTGGCAAAAATTGCCGACAGTGAGTTTTCATTGTTGGAAGGGTCAAAATACAATATAAATACAGGTAAAATCAATATAGTTTCAAAGCTAAATAATTTGCACTTAGGACCAATAGATTTGTTTGGCAATATGGTGGTTGATGGTGCTTTGGTTGTAAAAAGCTCAAAACCTGTTGAATTTGTTGGCAGTGTCAGCACGAAAGATTTATGGTTAAACCAGTGTAAGCTTGAAAACTCAAAATTTGCCTTTAATTTGCAAAATAACAAAGTGCGTTTTAGTGAGGTTGCAAACTCACCTTTGAACATTGACGGGTCAATAGATTTTTCTATACCTGAAAGTTATGCCTTCAAAGCACTCTCAATATCTTGGAATAAGCAAAAATATGCTTCGCTTAACGGAATATTTTCTCTAAAGAATAGGTCTGAAATTGCGTTGAGTATGCGTTCTGTTGATGCAGAAGCTATCTCGGAATTGTTTAACTCTCCATTGCGTTTTAGTGGTTTGCTGGATACAAATATATTATTTAATGGGACATTAGAAAAACCAACGCTTGAGGGCAGTATAAATCTTTTTAATGGTGTGGTTGCCGCGATCCCTGCAGATAACTTCAATATTCAATTTGGTGTAAAAAATTCTATTTTAACAATCAGCAGTGTGAGGTTAATAAAGAAAGACGATTACATTGTTTCAGGTGGAGGCAGCGGCCCATTTTCCTTTACAAAAAGCGGTTACGAAAAGTTAAAGAATGAACCACTAAATTTTTCGTTAGGTATAGAAAATGGACGGCTTTCAATTTTAAAAGGGCTTAGCTATAAAATAAAAGAAGCCGATGGTAATTTAGATTTTAATGTCTCTCTTAGTGGTACAATCAATAATCCTGTGCTTAGTGGTATTTTATCTATTAGCGACGGTAAAGTTGCATTAAGTGAGTATGTTAAAGAGTTTAAAGATGTAAATGTTGAGTGCACGCTTTCAAATAATGAAGTATTAGTTAAAAATTTCTCTGCAAAAGCAGGTGAAGCCAAGTTGCGCATAGATGGAAAAATGTTGTTAAAAGATTTATTGCCAAATAGTTTTAATTTTGTTGTTTATACTGAGGGTAAAAAGGGTTTGCCTGTCTCTATTCCACAACTTCCTATACCTACACCATTAATAAAAAAAGATGGATGGAATGTTTTATCATCTCTTTCTAAAGGGGAACCAAGATTTAAAGTTTCTTTTTCAGGAACACTCGAGGCGCAGGAACTTAGCGGCTGGGTTGAGCTTGAAAATACAAACTTCACATATCCTTCCATATTAAAAAACACAGGTGGGCGAAGTGATGATTTGGATTTAATTAAAAATTTAACATGGAATTTAGATTTAAAAGCAGGAAAAAACACATGGTACGAAAATGAATTTGTAACTGTAAATGCAAAAGGCGCTTTGCATTTAAGTGGAAAGGACGCAAAACCTGTTACAAATGGTACTCTTGAGGCAATAAGGGGTGAAATTGTTTATTTGGGCAATGAGTTTAAAATAAGGCGCGCTCGTTTGGTAGTTGTAAATGACAAAGTATTTTTAGAGGGTGATGCTGATACAGAAATAACTTTGCCTTCAACAGGAGAAAGCTCCGTAGTTCAACTGTTTATTGATTATAATAATATTGATAGTATTAAACCTCGTTTTGTTTCAGTAAGTGACCCAACACTCACTTCTGAAAAGGCCCTTGCGCTTGCTACAGGCGTTGACCCGGATAAATTCACAATAGAAGATAGGGACTTCTTTATGCGCCAACAGCTCTTACGCATTTTTGATTCAACTCTTGCAACGCCGCTTGCAAAAAAACTTTTGCGCAAAACTGGTCTTGTAGATAGTTTTTCTGCTAAATATGACCCAACCAAAAAACAGACTCAAATACAAACACCTGGTAACCCGAGTATTCCAGAGTTGCTTTCAGGCACAAAATACTCTTTGGAAAAGTATCTCTCAGACAAGGTTCTTTTAGGATATTCTGTCACTTTTGACCAGGCGCAGAGTAAATTAGACCTCCGCCACGAACTTGATTTTTCATACCAATGGGTTAATAATATTTTTATAAAAGGTGTATACGAGCTCGGTAATAATAATCAACTTTCTCCAAAAGATAAAAGAATAACAGTTGAACAGCAGTGGCGTTTTGGCTGGCCAAAGAAAAAAAGTAATTAAACGAAACTTAAGTTCTGTTTTTTTTGTCAAAGCAACAAGGTAAACAATCCCTGTTTGCCTTGTTGTTAAATAATTGCCTTAATAGGCAATAAAAAGGTACAATTACTCATTATGAAAATTATGAAACTGGTCATTACAGCGGTGTTTGTGGTATTAGTTAGCTCAACCTTTGTTATTGCAAAAGATGATTTGAATCAACTTAAAATTACTTCTGTTGACATAACAGGTACAATTAACACAAAAGCTAAAAGTTTGAAAGGTGAACTGAAATCCAAGGTTGGCAGGGTTTTATCACAAGACGATGCAACGCAAGATGTACAAACGCTACTTGGGTCTGGGAGTTTTGAGTCGGCTGAAGTAAGCATTGATACCGAAACTAGCAGAGTTGTTTTTACAGTTAAAGAAAAGCCTTTTTTACAAAAAATTGTTATAAAAGGTAACAAAAAAGTATCAACCGGCAAAATTAAAGAAGAGATAACCATCAAAGAAAAGGAATACTTTGACGCATCTTTTTTAGAAGAGTCAAAGAGTAAAATATTAAAGCTATATTATGAAAAAGGTTATGCCGATGTTAAACTTGAAGTTTACCAGGCAACAGATGAAAAAACAAATAAACTTACAGTAACATTTCTTCTTACAGAGGGAAACCAAATACTAATAGGTGATGTGAAGCTGGAAGGAGTAAGGGTATATAAAGAAAAAAAGTTGCTAGGACTAATGAAAACGAAGAAAAAAAAGGTTTATAACATTGACACATTATTAGAAGACACTGCACAGATAACAAGTTTTTATAGAAACAATGGATACACACAGGCATCTGTAGGCGATCCATATATAACCTACAACTCTTCTCGCACGGCAATGTTCATCTCGCTTAAAGTAAGCGAAGGTATGCGTTATAAAGTTGGAGATATAACTTTTAGTGGTAACAATATGATTTCTACCGATGAGTTGAAAAAGTCAGTGACTTTAAAAAACGGGGAGATATACAAGGAAGAAAAATTTCAAGAAAGCCGTGGCGCAATAATGGAAATATATTCTGATAAGGGTTATTTACACTCTTTAATAAAACCAAATTTTATACCAGATGAAGAGACAGGTCGTATGAATATATCTTTTGATATTGAAGAAGGGGATGTTGTTTATCTTGGTAGAATTTATGTGGATGGCCTTACTCAAACGAAAGAAATTGTAATTTCTCGCGAGATGTTGCTAAAAGAGGGTGATGTTTTATCTGCATCAAAGGTAAGGCGTAGTGTTGAAAAAATTTACAATTTAGGTTTTATTGATTCAGTTGAGCCTGAAATTCAGCCTACAGAAAAACCAGATGTTATGGATTTATCACTTAATGTTGCTGAAGGCCGGCCAGGTATGCTTTCGGCAGGTGCCGGATATTCTTCAATTGATCAATTTGTAGGTACATTTCAGGTACAACATATGAACCTTTTGGGCAGGGCACAAAAACTTAATCTTTTATGGGAGTTTGGAGCAACGAAACAAAACTATGAAATCAGCTGGACAGAACCATGGTTTTTAAATAAACCAATGAGTTTGGGTCTTAGTATATTTAATACAGATAGGTTGCTCCCTTATGGAACTCTTACCGGTGCATACAGAGAAGGCAGAAAGGGTGGAAGCGTTGGTTTAGGACCGCGCTTAAATGACTATTTGGGTCTTCTATTCACTTATACTTACGAGGATGTTTCGGTTTTTGATGTAGACTCATCTATACTTGCTTCTGTAGCGCCAACGCGCGATATAACATCAAGTTTGACATCTCAAGTTAGCTATGACACCAGAGATAATTATTTTGATGCATCCAGAGGTTCAAGAAATTCATTATCTGTTCAGCTTGCAGGTGGTCCATTGGGTGGAAGTGTTAACTTTATAAAACCTACAATTAAAAGTTCATGGTTCTTCCCTACTTTTTGGAAGTTTGTTTTATCATTTAACGGAACTGTGTCTCTTGTAGAAAACTTTAGCCCCTCATTAGATGTGCCTATATATGAGCGTTTTTACATTGGTGGTGCCGATTCGGTGCGTGGTTATCAATACAGAACTGAAATTGGTCCGACCAATGGCGGCAAGTTATTATCGGCGTTTAATGTTGAATATAAGTTCCCGATTGTACAGGAAAAAAAGAAAACAATGCTTCAGGGAGTATTTTTTGCGGATATGGGCGGCTGTTGGGACAATCCGGGAGACTTTACCTTTAATATCGGCAGTGGTAATTTTGATATGAAAACCGGCGTTGGTTTTGGAATTCGTTTTACAACACCGGTATTTCCTCTTCGTCTTGACTGGGGTTACGGCTTAAACCATAAAACCGGTGAAGAGGTAAGCCAGTTTTACTTTACAATTGGAAATATTTTTTAATGATTAACTTTAAAAAATACATTTTTATTTTCGTTATTCTGCTGTTTTGCGCAAGTATGTCTTTTGCGCTAACTATAAATGTTGATGGGCAGACTCAGGTATTGGATAATTCAAAAGATGCAGATAAAAGTGCCGCTGTTTCATTGCCTAAAATTGCTTATGTTGATATGGAGAGGGCTTTTGTGGAACATCCGCTTAGCAGTCGCTCAAAAGAAGAATTTACCGTAGAGGTTGAAAAACGCAAAGATGAGTTGCTTGCCATGGAAAACGAGCTTTTAAAGTTACAGAGTAATTTGGTAGCTAAGGAAGCCGAAATAAAAGACGCACAAGACAAAATGAACCTATTAAGCACTGAATCGCCTGTAATAGAAAGCACATCTTCATTATCATCTATAAGAGCGAGTACATCAACAGCTTCTTCATTATCCTCAGAAAAAATGACTGAACTTCTCAAATCAACAGAGGAAGAAGTAAAAATAAAACAAAGTGAGTATAACGCAATTTCAATAAACATAGAAAAGAAAAGAGCAGAAATTGCCGATAAAAACAAAAAGAATAAAGATGAACTTTGCACACTTGAAGAGTGTAAAAGCGCAGAAGTTTTAAAAGATATTTTTCAAATAATAAATAAAGTTGCGCAAGATGAGGGAATTTCAATGATTATTGATAAAAATGATATTCTTTTTGCTCAACCATATCAAGATATAACTGATAAAGTATTAGACCGTATGAGAGGCCGTTAAAATGCGCTTAAGTTCACTTGAGGTATCACAAATTCTTGCGGGCGAACTAGTAGGTAATGCTAATGTTATTTTAACAGGGGCTGCGGGTTTAGAGCAAGCCGCGGCAAGCGATATATCGTTTGTTTCAAACCCCAAATATTTAAAGCTTCAACAAACAACTAAGGCAGGGCTTCTTTTAGTAAGCTTTAAACCCGATAGTATTAGCACCCCGTATGTGTTAGTTAAAAATACTTACCTTGCATTTGCCAAAATACTTTCTATTATTGAAAAAGAAAATAAAGTAAATCCACCGATTGGTGTGCATAATAGCGCGGTTGTTTATAACAATGTTACTTTAGACCCGTCTGCAAGCATTGGCCCAAATTGTGTTATTGAAAGTGGTGCCTTCGTTGGTGCAAATACAATTATTAAAGCAAATGTTTACATAGGTCAAAATGTAAAAATTGGTTCTGATTGTTTAATATATCCAAATGTTACAGTGCGAGAGAGAGTTACCTTAGGCAATAACGTTATAATTCATTGTGGCGCTGTGATTGGTTCCGACGGTTTTGGTTTTGTGCCTGGTGCTAAGGGGCACTTTAAAATTCCTCAAATCGGCACAGTTGAAATTGGGGACAATGTTTCAATTGGCGCAAATGTTACCATTGACCGCGCCACAACTGATAAAACAATTATTGGCAGTGGAACAAAGATAGATAATTTGGTGCAAATAGCTCACAATGTACAAATTGGGCAAAATTGTTTTATTGTAGCCCAGTCGGGCATTGCTGGTTCTACTAAAATTGGCAATGGGGTAACTGTGGCTGCACAAGCTGGAGTTGTTGGGCATATTAATATTGGCGATGGTGCTACAATAGCTGCACAAGCTGGCGTGATATCAGATGTTGCTTCAGGTGAAGTTGTTTCGGGTTTTCCGGCAAGGCCACATAGGGAAACTTTAAAAACATATGCAATAATGCGGAAATTGCCTGATATTTATGAAAAATTAAAAAAACTAATTAAAAATACGTAAAAAGGGAATAATGTTAAGGCAGCGAACAATTAAGAAAACGGTATCATTGAAAGGTATTGGCCTTCACACAGGCAACATAAGCAAAATAACATTTGTGCCTGCGAAGGAAAACTCAGGTATTAAATTTGTCAGAACCGATCTGCCCGGCGCTCCAAGTATTCAGGCGGATTTTAAAAATGTAACGGTTGCTGTAAGGGGCACTACAATCGCCAGTGGCGAGGCAAAAGTGCACACAGTTGAACATGTGCTTGCCGTTTGTAGCGCATTTGGAATAAACAATTTAGAAATTCACTTAACAAATAATGAACCGCCTGTAATGGATGGGAGCGCAAAACCATTTTGCGACCTGATATTAGCCGCCGGCATAGAAGAGTTTGCCACAGAACAAAATTACATTAAATTAACCGCTCCAATAAGCTATAAAAGCGGTGAAACGCTAATTACAGCTGAGCCATGCGATAAATTTATAATTGATTGTACAATAGGCTACAAACACCCTTTTCTTACTCACCAACAGGCATGTTTTGAAATAACTCAGGATACCTTTATTAAAGAACTTTCCAGCGCGCGTACATTTTGTTTTGACTACGAAATAGAGGCATTGCGTGCCAATGGGCTTGCCAAAGGCGGAGATTTAATGAATGCCATTGTTATTGGCTTTAACGGCATCCGTAATACCGATAAAACACTTAGGTTCCAAGATGAATTTGTGCGTCATAAAATTCTTGACCTAATTGGTGACTTGTCTTTATTGGCAAGGCCGCTTAAGGCAAAAATAACCGCAGTTAAATGTGGACACAACCACAATATAAACTTTGCCGCTGAAATTGCAAAAACATTGCGGTAGAAATCTTCAGGGAAAAAGGGGAAAAATGGAAAACACACAAGAAAAACAAAATTTAACTGGTGGAACAGTTTTAGATATAATTGCAATACAAAAAACTATTCCGCATCGTTACCCATTTTTAATGATTGATAAAGTTGTTATAGTTGAAGAAGTAAAAAGGGCAATAGGTTATAAATGTGTAAGCGGCAATGAAAATTTTTTTCAGGGGCACTTTCCTGGCCAGCCAATAATGCCTGGTGTATTGATTATTGAAGCAATGGCTCAAACTTCTTGTGTTCTTTTTCTTTCAAGGCCAGATTTAAAAAATAAACTGGCGTATTTTATGGCAATAGATGCGGTAAAGTTTAGACGGCCTGTAGTACCTGGTGATATGCTTGAACTAAGGGTTGAGGTTTTGCGTGCAAGAGACCGTGGCGGCAAAATTCGCGGCGAGGCGTATGTAAATGGAAACTTAACTACAGAAGCAGAATTTATGTTTGTCATAGTTGATAAAGAGGGCAAATAATGATTCATAAAACTGCAATAATACACCCAAATGCAAAAATTGAAGACGGAGTTGAAATAGGTCCGTACGCATTTATTGGTGATAGAACTGAAATAAAGAGAGGCACTGTAATTGGCGCGCACGCGTTTGTTGAGTCGGCAAAAATTGGCAATAATTGCAAAATATTCAACTCTGCCTCAGTTGGTTCGGCCCCTCAAGATTTGAAGTACAAAAATGAAGAGACCACCATAATTATTGGCGATAACACAACAGTGCGCGAATTTTGCACGCTTAACAGGGGTACAACAAGCAGTAATAAAACCGTTATCGGTTCAAATTGCCTTTTAATGGCATACACACATATAGCGCACGACTGCGTAGTTGGCAACGGGGTAATTTTTGCAAATTGTGCTACACTTGGCGGCCATGTTGAGGTTGGTGATAATGCAATTTTAGGTGGAATTGTTGCGGTGCATCAGTTTTGTAAAATTGGGAAATATGTAATGATTGGCGGCGGCTCAATGGTTGCGCAAGACATTATTCCATTTGCTCAGGCCAATGGTAATAGAGTCCACCTTATGGGGCTTAATCTTGTAGGGCTAAAAAGGCATGGTTTTTCAAAAGAAAGCATAGAAGAGATAAAATCGGCATATCGCACATTGTTTTCGTCTGGCTTAACACTAAACGAGGCGCTTGACCAAATTGAAGCTGGCTTTAGTGGAAACGAGGTAAAAGAAATTGTGTCATTTATAAAAAATTCAAAACGCGGCATTTGTCGCCCATCGCATTCTGAGCAGACAGAAGAGTTATAAAATGGATAGAGTTGGTATAATTGCCGGAAATGGCAGATTCCCTATTATTCTCGCAAAAGAAATAACTAAAAAAGGCGATATACCTGTTATTGCCGCCCTTAAAGAAGAAGCCGACCCACAGCTTGAAATTCTTTGCCAGTCGTTTCAATGGCTGGCGCTTGGCAAACTTCAACAAATAATCAATTACTTTAAAGCTGAAAATGTAACAAATGTTATAATGGCCGGGCAGGTAAAGCATCGCCAGCTTTTTGCGGGCCTGTCACTTGATTTACGCGCCATCAAACTTCTTGCAGGCCTTGTAAACAAAAAGGCCGACTCAATACTTTCCGCCGTTGCAAATGAACTTCAAAAAGACGGTATAACTCTTCTGCCATCACACACATATCTCCAGCAATTGCTTGCCACAAAAGGTCAACTTAGCGGCGAAAGAATATCAAAAGAAGAAATGATAGATGCTGAGTTTGGTTTTAATATTGCAAAACAGACAGGGGCCATTGATATTGGGCAGACTGTTGTTGTTAAAGATAAAACAATTGTGGCTGTAGAGGCCATGGAAGGCACCGATGAGTGCATAAAAAGAGCCGCATCATTAGCAGGTGAAGGATTCGTAGTTGTAAAAGTTTCCAAGCCCAATCAGGATATGCGTTTTGACATACCTGTAATAGGCATTAACACAATAAAAACTTTATCTGAGACAAAAGCAGGCATAATAGTCATAGAAGCAGGCGCAACACTTATGATAGACAAAGAAGAAGTTATTGCAATGGCTAATGAAAAAGGGATAAAAATTTACGCATTATGAAAATTAAAACAGCGGTAATAGGTGTTGGCTCGTTAGGTAAGCACCATGCCAGAATACTTTCAACGCACCCGATGTCTGAGCTAATAGGTGTTGTTGATGCAGATAAAAAACGCGCAGAGGCAATAGCTAAAGATTGTAATTGCGCGTACTATGAAAATTACTCGTCAATACTTTCAACTGCTCAAGCGGTTGTTATCGCAGTTCCAACGCCGTTTCACTATAAAATCGCTAAAGATTTAATATCCGCAGGAATTCACTGCCTTGTAGAAAAACCATTCACCGAAACTGTTGAAGAAGCTGAGGAGTTAATTACCTTGGCAAGAGACAAAAATATAGTTGTGCAAGTTGGCCTTGTGGAACGCTTTAACCCTGCAATTGCCGCGGCATTGCCATACATAACAAATCCTCGTTTTGTTGAAGTTAACCGCCTTGGGCCTTACGACCCAAGAACCTCTCACATAGGTGTTGTTTTGGACTTAATGATACACGACATAGACATATTATTGTATATGTTAAAAGATAAGGTTGTGGGTTTAGACGCTTATGGGGCAAAAGTTCTTTCCGATAATGAAGATATTGTAAAAGTGCGCTTAAAATTTTCAAAGGGCTGTGTTGCGGATATATCGGCAAGCAGGGTATCACTTGAAAGGTTTCGTAAAATAAGGGTTTTTCAAAATGACTCATATATCTCTGTTGATTATATTGGCAGAACATTAAAGATTTATAAAAAGAAAAAAGAAAAAATAACCTCGTTGTTGGATATAGATGTAATAAAGCCGAAAATAGAACAAGGCGAGCCGCTTTACTTTGAGCTTACAAACTTTTTGCAATCGGCAATTGAAGGCAAAAAACCATTGGTAACAGGTGAGCACGGCCGTGATGCTCTTGAAATTGCCTTGGAAATTAGAAAAAACATAAAGTTTTAATTTTCTTTACTCACAAAATGAAAAAAACATTTTTAATAATAGCAGGTGACCGTTCTGGTGATATGCATGCGGCAAACCTGGCGATCGCAATAAAAAAAAGCTCATCTCAAATTGATATTTTGGCTTTAGGCGGCGATAATTTAAAAGCTGTTTCTGATAAATTTCTTTACAATCTGGTTTCTATTGAAGGTTTTGGTTTCTCAAGTGCGTTGTTTAAATATTTTGCGCTTAGAAAAATATTTTTAAAGAATGTAGTTGCAAATTTGGATAGTGGTAATGTTGGCGCGGTTATTTTGGTGGATTATTATGGTTTTAATATATTTGTAGCGCGTGCCGCAAAAAAAAGAAATATACCGGTTTATTACTATATATGCCCTCAGGTTTGGGCAAGCCGCAAGGGCCGCATAAATCAGCTTAAAAAAAATGTCACAAAAATGCTACTTACATTGCCTTTTGAACGAGAACTTTATGCAAATGCAGGGATAAATTTTACTTTTGTAGGCCACCCCATTATAGATATATTGCCCAATGAAAACTATGCGAAGTTATCTGGGTGTGAGCCGGTTGTTATTGGTTTATTTCCTGGCAGCAGAAAAAACACTGTAATCAAGCACATCAAACTTCTTGAAAATGCAGCACAAGAAATTTCAAAACATATAAACGCAAAGTTTAAACTTTTTTTACCTGATGAACAGTGTTTATCTTTATTAAGCAAAAGCTCACTTTTAGAGCCGGTAATAGGTTCAGATTATAGTGCAAGAAAGGGTTTATCTGTTGCCTTGTCGGTTTCAGGTACCGTCTGCTTGGAAAATTCTTTACTTGGAATTCCATCGGTTATATTTTATAAGTTATCAAAGTTTAATTATCTGATAGCTAAAATGCTTGTAAAAACAAAATTTATTGCAATGCCAAACATACTTCTTGGCAGGCAGTTGCTGCCAGAACTGATACAAGAAAATGCAACAGTACACAACCTTAGCAAGGCCACATTGGATATGCTTGCAAATAAAGATAATTGGCAAAATATAAATAAAGCATTGCTTGGATTGCGCGGTATTCTTGGCAGCGGCGGTGTTGCAAAATATGCCGCGAAAGAAATTTTAAATGATGTGCTAAAGGGCAAATAAATGATTATAAAACAGATAAAATCTACTATTGAAACAATGAAGCAATTTGTTTCGTCATTAGCGCCATTTAAGCGTTTATTAGTTTATTTAAAACCATATAAGTCACGCTTTTTGACTGCCCTGCTTTGCATGATGGTTTTTTCTGCTCTAAATGGTGCTACTATGTGGCTTGTCAAATTGGTTGTAGATAAGATATTTGTCGGCCATAATTTACAAATGCTTTATATGATAGTTCTTGCAATACCCGCCATTTTCTTACTTAAAGGCATTGCAATGTATGGGCAAAATTATCTTATGTTTTATATAACCCAAAATGTAATGCTGAAAATAAGAAATAATTTATTTAGCCGAATAGTTTATTTGTCGCACGAATTTTATTCAAGAAACTCGTCCGCAAAGTTAATGTCGCGCCTTACAAACGATGTTAGTGTGTTGCAAAATGCTCTTTTTCAGGTTCCGCCAAGCATAATTAGAGACGGGCTCACAGTTATTGTAATGATTGGAGTGCTTTTTTATTTAAACTGGCAGTTTGCAATTATTGCCGTAATTATATTCCCTATTGCCGCAATACCACTTTCACAATTTGCAAAAAAAATGCGCAGCGCTTCGCGTGATAGTCAAAAACAAGTCGCGGAAATTTACGGCGTGCTTCAAGAAGCGTTAACGGGCATAGGCGTTATTAAAGCTTTTACCAATGAAAAATATGAAAAAGAACGCTACGCTGCTGAAAATGAAAAATATTACCATATGCAGCAGCGCTTTATTCGTGTAGATGCGCGCTCAAGCCCAATTATGGAGTTTCTCGGCGCCCTTGGAGTGGCGTTTATTATATGGTATGGCGCAAATGATGTAATAAAAGGTGTTTGGACTGCCGGTTCATTTTTTGCGTTTATGACGGCAGCTTTTTCTGTTTACCAGCCGCTTAAAAACTTTGCCCAATCAAACTCGCTAATTCAACAGGCCATTTCAGGTGCCGAAAGAATATTTGACCTGCTTGACCAAAAGCCGACCATAATAGACGCTGATAATGCCGTTGAACTTGACGGTTTTAAATCACAAATTAAGTACAGCGGGGTTTCTTTCTCTTACCCGGAAAAAGAGAGTACAATTGAAGATTTTAATTTAGAAATTAAATACGGAGAGGCAATCGCTCTTGTAGGCCCGTCGGGTTCTGGTAAAACTACAATTGCCAGCTTGTTGCTGCGTTTTTACGACCCATCAAAAGGCGAAATATCCATTGACGGCAAAAACATAAAAAACATCACGCTTAAGTCGCTTCGTGCGCAAATAGGGATAGTTACACAAGATGTGTTTTTATTTAACGACACCGTAAGGCACAACATTGCTTATGGCAAGCTTAGCGCAACTCAAGACGAGGTTGTTTCTGCCGCAAAAGCCGCCAATGCGCATACATTTATAGAAAACCTTCCTAATGGCTACGATACAATAATTGGTGAACGAGGTATGCGCCTTTCTGGCGGTGAGCGTCAAAGGTTGTCAATTGCCAGGGCTGTATTAAAAAATCCGCCTATTTTAGTGTTAGATGAGGCAACCAGCGCGTTAGACGCCGAATCGGAAAAGCTTGTGCAAGATGCTCTTGAACGCCTAATGCAAAATAGAACGGTAATAATAATTGCGCATCGTTTATCAACCGTTATAAAATCAGACAGAATTATTGTGCTTGATAAGGGCAAAATAATTGAAAGCGGCGCCCATAGTGAACTTTTGGCAAAAGACGGTATATACACAAAATTACACAACTTACAACTCCTTTAATGTTTGAAAAACTTTTACCACTCTTAAAAACTTACCTGTCAGAAACTGACATAGCAAAAATTAAAAAAGCATATGAGTTTTCCCAAAAAGCGCACCAGCACCAAATTAGGGCTTCAGGTGATGCTTTTTTTACGCATTGTGTCGCGGTTGCGCAATTAACTGTCGACATTAAATTAGACGCAGAAACAATAATTGCGGCGTTATTGCACGATGTGTTAGAGGACACTCAAACAAGCCACGATGTAATTGCAAACGAGTTTGGACATGAGGTGCTTTTAATAGTGGAAGGGGTAACAAAAATTGACTCATACCACTTCCCTGACCCTGTAAAAGCACAGGCAGAAAACTGGCGCAAAATGTTGCTTGCGATTACTAAAGATATTCGTGTTATTTTGGTAAAGCTCGCCGATAGATTGCATAATATGCGAACCATAAAACACCTGAGCGAAGAAAAACAAATTATAATTGCCGATGAATCAATAAATTTATATGCTCCGTTTGCGCACCGCCTTGGTATACATAAGTGGAAAAATGAGTTAGAAGATTTGTCATTTGAAGTGCTTCAGCCGCTTAAGTATGCGCAAATAAAAGAGCTTATGGCTCAGAGCAAAGAAGCCGATATAAAAAATTTAGAGCTCTGGAGAAACGAAATATTGCAAAAAATATCTCCAAGCCAAATTCCATTCACACTTACCGCAAGGCCAAAAAATATATATGGAATTTATGAGAAAATGGACCGCCAAAGCAAAAACTTTGATGAAATAAAAGACCTGATTGGTTTAAGATTAATAACAAATACCGTAGCCAACTGTTATGGATTGCTTGGGCTTGTTCAAACTCATTTTAAGCCGGTTGCCGGCTCATTTAATGACTACATAGCAAAACCAAAGGGGAATATGTATCAATCACTTCATATATCTGTGCAAGGCCCCAATGCCTCTGAGGCAGAGTTGCAAATACGCACCGAAGAAATGCACAACAGAGACGAGTACGGTATTGCGGCGCATTGGCGCTATAAAGAAAAATCAAAAGATGTCGCCTTAAGGGGTTCTTTGTATATTGAAGAAAAACTTGATTGGTTAAAGCAGATTATGGAGTGGCAGTTAGAGCTTAAAGACCCTCATGAGTTTATGAGCACATTAAAGCTTGAGTGTACATTTGAGCAGGTATTTGTATTTTCTCCAAAGGGTATGGTTATAAAACTTCCCGCTGGAGCAACACCGTTAGATTTTGCTTACGGTGTGCACAGCGAAATTGGAGACCATTGTTACGGGGCGAAAGTTGGTTTAAAGCTTGTACCGCTTTCTTACAAGCTTAAAAGTGGGGATATTTGCGAAATATTGACGAGAAAAAATAACTCGCCTAGCCCAGGATGGCTGGACTTGGCGGTTACTGCTAGAGCAAAATCAAAAATAAGAAAGTATTTAAGAGAAAATAAAAAGGTATGAGTTACTTAAGCAGGTCTTACAATTGTGCCGGGTTTTTTCAGGCATTTCATGCAAACCAACTCTCTTTTTGTTACTCCGTCAACAACGATTCTTTGTTTCTGTAAGTTTGGGTTAAAAACGCGGTTGGTTCTCATATTGGAATGGCTTACAGTTTTACCGGCTGAAGGGCCTTTACCACAAATGGTACACTTAAATGACATTTTTCCTCCAAAATCAATTAATTTCGCAGTGAGTTTACAAAATTTGTAATCATATTTCAAGCATAATAAAATGAACAATTTACAAACATCGGTTCGCTACATTAAAGGCATAGGCCCCAAACGGGAAAAACTGCTTGCAAAGCTCGGTCTTATTACCGTGCGAGACCTTTTGTTTTACTTACCTCGTCGTTACATAAACAGAACAATTATAATGTCAATTGCCAGTGTTTTGCCCCCATGTGAAGTTACTATAAAGGGCAAAGTGTTAGCAAGAGATGTGAAAAGATTAAGCAAATCGTTAACCCTTTTTAAAGCGGCAATATCTGACGGAACAGGTATTGCTTATTGCGTGTTTTTCAGAAAGGCCGGCCTGTATCAAAAACACAATCCATTTGACGGACTTTTAAAGGATTTTGAAGTAGGTCAAGATGTGCTTGTTTATGGCAGTTGTGGTTTTACTCAAGGCGAAAAACAGGTAAGCGTAATTGAATATGCCCCATGTATTGACCAGCAAAAACAAAAAGATTTTTTGGGCATAATTCCTGTGTATCCACTTAGCGATGGGGTTTCTTCAAAGTTAATGCGTGATGTTATAAAACAAATAACTCCCGCAGTTGCGAGCGTGCAAGAAACATTGCCGTCTAAAATATTAAACGAGAATTCGCTTATGGGAATAAAAGACGCATTACATCAAATACATTTTCCTGAAAGTGAATTAAATGCCGAAGATGCACGCAAACGCCTTGCCTTTGATGAAGTGTTATCAATGTTGCTGGCCCTTGGGCAATTTAAAAAGAATGTTGAAAGTGTACCTAAAATACATAATTATGAATTAAAGAAAACGCTTCTCACTAAATTTAAAGAAAAGTTGAAATTTAATTTTACCCTGGCGCAAAAAAAAGCAATAAACCAAATTTTCGCCGATATGCTTTCAAAGCGTCCAATGAACCGTTTGCTTGTGGGCGATGTTGGTTGTGGCAAAACAGTTGTAGCGCTTAGCGCAATGTTGTTGGCGATAGAAAATGGAAATAAGGCGGCATTGCTTGCCCCAACGGAAATACTTGCCCAGCAACACAAACTAACAATTGATTCAATGCTCAATGGGCTTGGTGTAAAAAGTGTGTTGCTAACCTCGGCAAGTTTAGGAAGCACAAAAAAAAGAGCCCAATTGATGGAAGAAATAAATTCTGGTGGTGCCGATATTATCATAGGTACCCATGCCATATTGGAAGGCAATGTTGAAATTCCAAAACTTTCTATGGCTGTTATAGATGAACAACATCGTTTTGGTGTAATGCAGCGTTCAACTATGCGCAAGAAAGGGTCAACAATTGATATGCTTGTAATGAGCGCCACCCCAATACCGCGCACAGTTGCTTTAACCCTCTATGCCGACTTGGATTTAACTATAATAGACCAAATGCCTCCCGGGCGAATACCAATTGCAACCTATAACCTAAACCCGCAAAGCGCGTATGAGGTTGTAATAAAAGAGCTTGCGGCTGGCCGTCAGGCATACATTGTATATCCCCTAATAGAAGAAACAGAAAAATTAGATTTAAAAGCCGCAATAAAAGAATATGAGAAACTTTCTAAAACACTATTCGTTAAATATAAAACAGCATTATTGCATGGGCAATTAAGCGCGGATGAAAAGCAAGCTGTTATGGATAGTTTTAAGGCAAATAAAACTCAATTACTATTTTGTACAACTGTTATAGAGGTTGGGATAGATGTTCCAAATGCCACTGTAATGGTAATTGAGCATGCCGAACGCTTTGGGCTTGCTACATTGCACCAACTGCGTGGCAGAGTTGGCAGGGGAAAAGATAAGTCGTACTGTCTGCTTATTTCAAAAGCGAAAACAGACGATGCAAGAAGAAGAATAAAAATTATGCTTTCAACCAATGATGGTTTTGTAATTGCTCAGGAAGATTTTAAGCTTCGCGGTTTTGGGGAACTTTTTGGCACATTACAGCACGGCTCACCTGTGTTTTCGGCATTAAACCCATTTACTGACAGCGCAATAATTGAGCTCGCAAAAAACATATCGGTTTCAATACTTATAAGCCAAAGTTGGGAGAGTGGCAAAGAGTATTCTGTATTAAGAAACAGGGTGTTTTCGCTTTATGCTCAAAAGCTTGAACTTCCCAAAATTGGTTGACACTATAACCTTAAACCCAAATTTTGCAAACCTATTGCAAAGTTTGGGTTAAAATGAGAAAATCATACAAAGTTAGTCATTCTCGTTCATCATTGCTTGTTATTGCAGTTCAGGTGTGTCCAGTTTTGGTAGCATGTTGCATTGATCGGTCATTTTTAGCTTTGAAAATGTTTTTGATGTCATTGCGGTGAAAACCGCAATCCAGTTTAACATTGATTTTTTCCTAGATACCGGCTGGAGTTTACCCTCGAATGCCTTCAGCCTAAGGCTAGATCTCGCCAAAGGCGGATAATCGGGGGCCGGTATGACGGCTAATTTGGACAGCTATGTCTACAAGCAGTTATAATACAGGAGCTAAACAAAATGGAAAAAACAATTGCTGTATATCCGGGTAGTTTTGACCCGCCAACAAATGGCCATTTGGATATAATTAAACGCGCTTTAAAATTGCATGCAAATGTAATTGTCGGAGTCACAAATAACCCTGATAAAAGTACAACATTCACAATTGAAAAAAGGGTACAGCTGCTAAAAGAAGCGCTTAAAGGCGTGAAGAATGTTACTGTTGAGCCATTTTCCGGGCTGCTTGTAAAGTATTTGCGCAAGAAAAAAGCATCTATAATTGTGCGTGGCATTAGAGCGGTATCCGATTTTGAGTATGAATTTCAAATGGCTTTAATGAATAGGCGCTTAGATAGAGAAATTGAAACAGTGTTTTTAATGCCCGATGAGGCGTATACATATTTATCGGCAAGTATGGTAAAACAGGTGGCAAAGCTTGGCGGCAATGTCTCTGGCCTTGTGCCAAAATGTGTTGAAAAGTTTATGAGGAATCTAAAAAATGAAAAATGACCATATATCAAACAAACAAAAAAAGTTTAATTCGGCATTTACACTTGTTGAGCTGCTTATAGTGGTAATTTTTATAATTGTTCTTGCGCTAATTGCAATACCAAAATATGTTGATATGTCTAAAAGTAAGGTAATAAAAGCACCGATATATGAAGCCCCAGTATCTACACAAACTATTGTTCCGGTTGCCTAAAGTTATAAAAATAAAGGAAATTAAAGTTGCATATAACTAAATTATTAATTCCTATTCCTTTTTTATTTGTTTTTTCTTTCATTACACAAAAGCTTGCTATCTATTACAAATGTAAAATTAATTATGGATTTATTTGCAGCATACTTCTCTGCTCACTTGTAGTATTGCACTTTCAAGGTCTAAGTTTGTATTGCCAAATCGCATATCTTTTGTTTTTTAGCATATTGGTTGTTGGTGCTATTGTTGATTACGAACATAGAATTTTGCCTAATCAACTAAACACCCTCTTAGCGCTTTTGGCTTTGTTGTATGGTGTGTTCAATTACTTTTTACCTGCTTATTTTACACAGTCATTTGTATGGACATTAGCAGGCGGAGTTTTTGGTTTCCTTGTTGCCTTATTGCTCTATAAGCTTGGCCATATTTTGTTTAAAAAAGAAGCATTTGGTATGGGTGATGTGAAGCTGTTTTTTGCCGTAGGTGCGCTGTTGGGTGTTAAAAGTGTGTTACCGGTATTGCTTTTTGCATCTGTAATTGGGGTGATTGTTCATTTATTTAAGCAATGTTTCTTTACCAATAAAAAAAGCACTTATGAGCCAAACACCATGGCATTTGTTCCGTACATCTATGCCGCAATGCTTATATATATGTCTTTTAAAAAATCAATAGATGTTTATATGTTTACATGAAAAAAAATATAATATCAGTAATTACTCTGTCATTATTTCTTTTAACAATTGGTTTTGCCAGTTGCCTCGCAAGTGAGCTTGCCGTAACTAATGTGCGCTCGTCAAGCGGCTCATACAGCGTTACATTTAACAATTCACTTACAGTTAAATCATTAAAGCTAAAAAAAGTTGGCGATAACTACTTTGTTGTGTTGCCTGAGTATGTGGCAAAAAATAAAAGAGTGTACCCGCAAGCAAGAGTGCTTACAAAAGAGGCAAATGTTGCGTTAATAGATGCAATGCTTAATGGCAAAACTTCAACTAACACAGCTTTAAAATTAGAATATGCGGTTAAAAAAATATCTCAGTACCAAAAAAAATCTAACCTGAAGGCATTTGTAACGATAGTATTTAATGAGGCATTGGAGCTTGAGTTTAAATTGATAAGTACACGCAATGGGCTTTGGCTGGCTCCTGCGTCTATAAAAACAGGTGATAAATACAAACAAATAGTTGATATACTTGACAAAGATTTAAGTGATTCAATAGAAAGAGAAGTTATAGATAAATACAATAAAATTGTTAATGACGAGTATTGAAAAGGTTGTTTACGGTTGTCATTCCCGTCCGCCCTGGGCGGATTAGCGGGAATCCAGATTTTGCGATAAAATATTTTGTAATTCCAACGAGCAACCCTATGTTGTCATCTCGATAACATTTTACTCTGTGTCATCTCGACGAACGAAGTGAGGAGAGATCTTCTCCAGATGCACAAATGAAAAACAAGATACCTCATCCTGCCACAAGCGGGATTCGGTATGACAAAGAAAATTAAGGGGCTGATAATGCAAACTAAAGAAATCAAAGTAAATGGCGGAGTGGCAGAGGGTATAGAAATATCTTTGCAAAATAATGGAGCGCTTGTGCTTATCAATGCCGCAAAAGGTTTTATTATGTGCGGTTATTTAGATATTTCGGTCGCAAATAAGTTTGGTAATTGTGCCGCAATTGTAAAAGGCGTAAAAACCGTAGATGAAATGCTGCAAAAGGCCGTTGTCAGCGTATCTGATAACGCAAGTAAGCTTGGAATAAAAGAAGGTATGAGTGGCATGCAGGCACTTATGCTTTTAGTTTAATGGTTCAATAATCTGCACAATATAACAAAGGAAGGAAATTGAAAAGAAAATTTAACAAAAATCACGGTCAAGATAATTTCAGAGGCTGCGGAAAAAAACAAAGGCACGACGACTTGCGTGAGGGCAAAGTAGAGCATCACGGCCGTTTTGCTTTTTTAGTTTCACAAGATCAGTCATACAGCGATGTATTTTTGCGTGGCCCAAGCTTAAACCTTGCAATGGATGGCGACATTGTTGTAGCGCGCACATATAAAGAATTTGATGGCCGTTTTAGCGGGGAAATTATAGAAGTTTTAAAACATGCCAAAACAACAATGGTTGGTGTTTTAAAAGAGTTTCCGCACGGCTGGGTAATATTTCCGGAAAGCGGCAACTCTCAAATGGTTCAGGTAAATAGCTTCGCGCCAAACATAATTCCCAAAAATGGTATTTTGGCGGTAGTAGAGGTAAGCAAATGGCCTACGCAAACAAGCGGTGCCGCTGGAGTAGTAACTGAGCTGCTTGGTGACCCAAACAATTTAGATGTTCGCATAACTAAATTGCTGCGTGCAAGAGCAATAAATGAGTTTTTCCCGAAAAATGTTCTTGAACAAAGTAAATTATTCCCAGATAAATTAACTCCAGAGCTCTGGGCTGGCAGAGAAGAACTTTTCAATATAAAGATATTTACAATAGATGGCGCGGACGCTAGAGATTTTGACGATGCCGTCTCACTTGAGCAACTTGATGGTGGTTTAGTGCGGCTTGGCGTTCATATAGCCGATGTGGCGCATTATGTAAAACCAGGAAGCGCAATAGACAAAGAGGCATACCTGAGAGGTACAAGCGTTTACCTGCCTGACCGTGTTGTGCCAATGCTTCCAGAATCATTGTCTAACGGTTTGTGCAGTTTGGTGCCTCATCAAGAGCGGCTTACAATGTCGGTTTTTATGGACATTGACTTGCACGGCAAAGTAATACACCGCCGCATAGCAAACACTGTTATCCATTCAGTCCACCGTTTTACTTATGACGAAGTTGAAGAAATATTAAACGGCAAAAAACCTCACGCGTTGCCAAGCGGCCTTGCGGAAATAATAAATAAAATGGGTGAGCTTTCAAGTATTTTATATAAACATCGTGTCACCCGCGGCGCTTTAGATTTTGATTTGGCTGAGTATAAGGTAGAAACAGACAAAAATGGCAAGCCAACTCGTGTGGTTTTGCGCCCTCGTCTTAAAAGCAATCGTTTAATAGAAGAGTTTATGCTGCTTGCAAACGAAGCTATAGCCACAGAGCTTATGGCGGCAAAATATCCATTTTTACACCGCCGCCACGATGAGCCCGACCCGCAAAAGATTAAAATACTTGCGAAAACTTTAGGCGATATGGACTTATCCGCAGGCCATCTTATAGGTGCTAAAAGCATAAGCAAAGTATTGCAAGATATACTAAGGCAAGCCGAAAATCACCCGCTTTCAGAAATAATAAACTCACTAATTGTTCGCAGTATGAAGCAAGCGGTTTACTCACCTGAATCATTGGGGCACTTTGGTATAGCTACAAAGGCGTACGCGCACTTTACATCGCCAATCCGTCGCTATCCCGACCTTATGGCGCACCGTGCAATAAAAGCTATGTTGCTTAAAGTAAAAGAAAACCACGGCGCACTTTCCCTAAACGAAGCAGGTTTGCACTGTTCACAAAGGGAGCGAACTGCCGCGGAGGCGGAGTACAAAGCCATTGATTTAATGCGTGCGGAGCTATTTAAAGAGCAAATAGGCGTAGAAATGGATGCTATAGTCACAAATTCTATAGAGACCGGTTCCTTTGTGTTCTGTGAGCAAAACGGAGCAGAAGGAATGCTGAGATACACAACTTTAAAACCGGGCACCAAAATTAGAGTGGTGGTGGACTCAGTCAACATTGCTGAGGGTAAAATAGATTTTAGGCTTGCTCAAAAACAGCAAATGCCGCCCCAGATAACCATAGTAGAAAAAACCTCCCGCATAAAACACCCCAGAAAACACGGCAGAAGCAAAAGAAGAAAATAATTCAATAGGAATAGTAAATGATTAAGGTTTTTGAAGTATCTAAATCATACGGCGACCAGGTTTTGTTTGATGAATTAAGTTTTAATGTAAACAAAGGCGAAAAAATTGGACTTGTCGGCAGAAACGGGCACGGTAAAAGTACCATTTTTCAAATGATATTGGGCAATGTTGAACCCGATAGTGGAAGCATTACGGCGCCTAAAAATTACCGCATAGGCCACCTTGAACAACACATACACTTTACTCAACCGACTGCTTTAGAAGAAGGCGCTCTTGGTTTGCCGCATGGCGAAGAGTACGACACATGGAAAGTTGAAAAAATACTTTTCGGGCTCGGTTTTACCGAAGAGGATATGGATAAAAACCCAAATGAATTTTCTGGCGGGTACCAAATCCGCCTAAATCTGGCAAAGCTGCTTGTTTCTAACCCTGATATGTTAATGCTTGATGAACCAAACAACTATTTAGACATTGTTGCCATTCGTTGGTTAGAAGAGTTTTTAAAAAGTTGGCGTGGCGAGGCAATACTAATAACCCACGATAGAAGTTTTATGGACAGGGTTGTAACTCATACAGTAGCCATACACCGCACTAAAGCAAAAAAAATTGAAGGCGATACAGAAAAGCTTTATACACAAATAAACCAGGAAGAAGAAATATACGAAAAAACCCGTTTAAACGAACAAAAAAAGCGCCGTCAGGTGGAATTGTTTATAGCCAAATTTAAAGCAAAAGCAAGTTTTGCAAGCCGTGCCAACTCAAGGGTAAAAATGCTTGAAAAACAAGGGGAAATGAAAGAGCTTGAAACTATTAAAGACCTTGATTTGTACTTTAACAGCGCGCATTTCGCGGCAGACCAGATGATGTCGGCAAACGAAATTTCATTCTCATACAACGGCAAAGAACCTTACCTAATAAAAGATTTCTCTTTAGTAATAGAAAAAAAAGACCGTATATGCATAATTGGTAAAAACGGTAAAGGTAAATCAACACTTTTAAAGTTGCTTGCCGGCGAGCTAACCCCAATTAGCGGAATTATAAAAAAACACTCGTTATTGCAAGAGGGATATTTTGGACAAACAAATAAATTAGACCTCAATAATGATTACACAGTCCTTGAAGAAATAAAAAGCACCGATAAAAAGTGCCTTGAAAGCACTGCCCGCTCAATAGCCGGCGGGTTAATGTTCCCTGGTGACGATGCCCTTAAAAAAATAAGGGTTTTATCAGGCGGCGAAAAGAGCAGGGTCTTGCTCGGTAAAATACTTGTTAAGCCAACTCACCTGCTGTTTTTAGACGAACCAACAAACCACTTAGATATGCAATCGTGCGATTCTTTAATAGAGGCAATAGATGATTTTGAAGGTTCTGTTGTAATGGTAACCCATAACGAAATGCATTTAAGAAGCGTAGCCACAAAACTTGTTATATTTGATAACGATAAAGTAACCATATACAAAGGCGGTTATGACGACTTCCTCAGAGACATCGGCTGGTCAGATGAAGCCAATAATGCATAATATTATGGTTTGTGTCATCCAGAATCTGATTTAATTGTCATCTCGATTAGCGAAGCGAATCAGTCCTTGGCTAGACCTCGCCAAAGGCGGGGAGAGATCTTTCAGTTTTTGTCTGTCATTCCCGCGAAAGCGGGAATCTATTAAAATATTGGTTGATGATTAGAATGTTTTATAGGTAAAATCAACCCGAATTTATTTGTTTGTCATCTCGAATCTCGCCAAAGGCGGAGAGAGATCTTTCAGTAATTCCGAATCGAAATCAGTATGTCGGGAATTCCGACACACTGGTTCTGACAATATAAAGTACGATGTTAAATACTACAGTCCATTGAATTGTAAGATGGAATCCATAAAGCCGTTTAATAAATAAGTATAATGCATACTGAAATTACGATGTAAAGAAATGAGGAAAGATTATGAAAACAACTGATTTGCAATTACTTATTGCCGAAGGCGAAGGGTTAACTATAGAATTTAAAGAAAAATATACCTCAAAAATTGACAGAGATATTGTTGCTTTGGCAAATAGCAAAGGTGGTTCTGTTCTTCTTGGAGTTAATGATTCATGTAAAATCACTGGTGAAAAACTTACCAATCAAATGAAAGCCGAAATATTGTCCCTTGCCAGAAACTGTGACCCTCATATCACAATCCCAAGAATTTACAATATTGACAATGTTGTAGTGATAGAAGTTCCTGAGGGTGAAGAGAAACCATACAGTTGCTCTTCAGGGTATTTTCGCAGGCTCGATGCGGCAACTCAGAAAATGACACAGAAGGAAGTCGGTCTTTATTTTAAAAACTCTAATATGGTTTCATACGAAGAACAATTCTGCCGCGATATTACATGGGACGACATCTCAATAGAGAAAATTCAAACATATTTCCATGAAGCAGGGATAAACGCCGAAAAAATTAACCCACATGATATTCTCATAAGCCTTAACCTTGCTACAAAAGCCAGCATAAAGAATGCAGGTGTACTTTTCTTTGCGCAAAAACCCCGTCGTTATATCATTCAGTGTGAAACAATTCTTGTATCCTTTAAAGGCACGAATCGTGTAGATATCATTGATCGCAAAGATGTACAAGATGATCTGTGGACACAATACCAAGAAGCAATGATATTCTTAAAAAGACATTTGAGTATCAGAACGGAAATCAAAGGTATGGATAGAAAAGATTATTACGAGATTCCACTTGAAGCACTCCGCGAAGCAGTGGCAAATGCTCTCATTCATCGTGACTACAGTGTACGAGGAACAAGTATAATGGTTGAAGTTCACGAAGATCGTGTTATAATAAAAAACCCTGGTGGTTTCCCAAATGGAATGAGCAAGGAGAAATTAGGTTCTCTTTCAGTCAGACGCAACGAACTTATCGCTGATATATTTGCCCGTATGCACAGAGTTGAGCGTATGGGTTCAGGGTTCAAACGCATTAAGGAAAGTATGGAAAAGGCTGGACTTCCGTTCCCAAAGATTTCAAGTGATGAATTTTTTATTATAGAGTTTGAACGACCTAAAAAGACTGTTGAATTTGTTACAAAAAGTACCCAGAAAAGTACCCAGAAAAGTACCCAGAAAATACTTGAAATAATCCGAAACAATAGTTTTGTTACTAGAACAAAACTCGCTCAACAAATAGGTTTAAGCGAAAGTGGTGTCAAAAAACAATTAAGTAAATTACAGAAAGAAAATATTTTAAAAAGAGTCGGTCCAGACAAAGGCGGGCACTGGGAACTTGTGGAATTAAAACCTGACACCAAAAGATAATGAGTTGGTTACAAAATGTAACCAACTGAAATTAGTGTTTTTATCATTCCCGAGTGTCTTTATCGGGAATCTATTAAAATCGTATCAAAAAGCAATATGCAAATAATACATATTGCAAATTCATAGCTGAGCTTAATCAAAAATTAACTGTTGCAAAAATGCAATAGTTCAAACTGATGTAAAATAAAAGTTACAAAAAAATCAGTATGTGCAAAATTTGCACATACTGTTCCAAAGAGGTTCTAAAATGAAAACAAAATTTAATCCAAAATTCACCATAACGCCAAAGATTAATAAAACACTTATAGAAATTGAACGAGTTCGTGGTTTTCTTGATGCAGTAAAACTCAAAGAGGACTGGGTCACCGATATGCAGCAAAAAGCGTTGATTCTTGAATCCCATCATTCAACACATATTGAGGGTACAGCACTAAGTATTGAACAGTCTCAAAACATTTTAGAAGGTAAAAAAGTAAATGATGTTAATCGTGACGATAAAAATGAGCTACTAAATTACAAGCAAGCAATGGATTTTATTTCACGCTATTTAGGAAAAGACGACTCTTTTAGTGAAGGATTGATAAGGGAAATTCATAAGCTACTTGTAAAAAATGTGCGTGGCGGATATGCTGACCCTGGAAACTACCGCAAAATACAGAACTATGTTGTAAATTCTCAAACCAAAGAAGTGGTATATACTCCGCCGAATCCATTTGATGTGCCAATGTTAATGAAAGAATTTGTTGACTGGGTAAATATGTCTGGAGAAATTTCACCAATCCTCATTGCGGGTATCGTTCAGTTTCAGTTTGTTCATATCCATCCATTTATTGATGGCAATGGGCGAACTGCTCGTCTATTATCAACACTTGTCCTTTATAAAACCGGATACGATTTTAAGCGACTTTTTACTATTTCAGAATATTACGATAGAGACCGCCCTCTATATTACAAGGCAATTCAATCTGTGCGAAACAACAACATGAATATGACATATTGGCTCGAATACTTTGTTGCGGGTTTGCATTCTCAAATGGAAGAGATTAGACAAAAAGGTGCACAGTTGATAAAGATGGATACTTCTCTACAAAAGATAAAGAAACTTGGGTTGAACGAACGACAGGAAAAAGCAGTAAAATATATTCTGAAAACTGGTAAAATCAGTGTCAATGAATATCGGAAAATGGCTTCATGTGTTCGTAGAACAGCACAGCGTGATATTGATGACTTAATAAATAAAAAGATAGCAAAAGCTGTTAGAAAAACTCTGACCGATCCAACAAAACACATTGTTTTACTGTGACACACTACTGTGACATTTTACTGTGACATCGGTTCAAAATATTTGGTATATTAACCAGATAAAAATTGGTTGTAAAAAGTGGTGATAAATTTACCATACATAAAACGATTCAACCAATGTTGTATGGTAAGAGCAGTGCTGTCATTCCCGCGAAAGCGGGAATCCATAAAGTCGTGCTGGGGAATAAGTAAAGCTGCGTCCTCCAAAGCTATTTATCCTTCCGTAGCGTTCCGCGAAGGAGGAGCGTCGGAGGATAAGTTGTAAACCTCGCCAATGTTTCACTGGCGGGCCTGACACCAGAATCTTGGTGGGTAATCTGTCTCTGTGTCATCTCGAATCTCGCCAAAGGCGGAAGAGATCTTTCAGTTTTTGTTTGTCCTTAAGGTCTGTCATTCCCGCGAAAGCGGGAATCCATAAAGTCGTGCTGGGGAATAAGTAAAGCTGCGTCCTCCAAAGCTATTTCATCAATACAGCGAATAGCTGTGTTTATTGATGAAATGTCAGCGCAGGAGGGCAAGTAAAGCCTGACACCAAAATAAAGCAGTAATAAGTAAAGCAAGTAAAGCCTGACACCAGAATACTTTAAAAGAATATCTGATGTGTTAAAAGGTTTTAACAAATTCGGAGTGTCTAGGATGTCGTAACATCTGCCATTCTGTAGCTTTAGCGTAGGATGGCCTGTCCCGCAAACGGCGGGATAATCGGGAATTCATAAAAAATTACAAATATAAATATAATATTTGAACAGATTTTGTGTGAAAATAGTATAATCAATTGTCAAAGTTACTTGCCATGCCCATGATTGCTAAATATAGTTGTTAAAATTAAAAAGGAGGTAATAATTACATAAGAACACTAACCAAAATTGCCACGGTTTTTGAGGTTTGTGTTAAGAATTTAATACAGTAATTAAATAATTTATGACACAAAACACATTAAATAAAAAGGAAGCGATAAAATCAATTGTCCATGCTTCAGTTGAATCGTTTGCCGTAGGTTTCCAAGGCAGGCATGAGGGTGAATTACAGGATCCCGAAGGTACCTTGAATATGAAAATTCACAATGTCTTTATTGCTGTTCTTGGACCAGAAATACAATACTACACTGCTCTTGTGCGTTCGCTTGATAGCTCATTGGGTAATATGTTAGAAAAAATGGCAATTAATATTGCGAAATTATTTTATGATGTTAAGCAAAATGTTGAAGGACCTCTTAGTCTTAAACAAACTCAAGATATGGCGGAATTGTTAGAAAAATACAAACGCAGAGAAATAACTCCACCAACAGCAAATGATTATCAATTTTTGCGTGTAAAACCTACTGAACAATCCCTTGTAACCAAAAGACATGACAGTGACTATTATTTAATTGACAGATTAACTGGTGAAAATTTCTTGATTGAGTTAAAAATAGGCGGTGATCTTGACAATAAAAAAGCTCGATCAGAAAAAGAAGCTCTATTAGAGCAATTTGCAATTCTGTCAAACACTTTGCCAAAAGGAATGAGAATAAAGATATTTTTTGCAACCGCTTATAATCGTTTTGGTGAGGGTAAACCATGGCGACAAGAGCGTGTCCGTCAGTTTTTTGCAGATGATGAACTTTTGATTGGAAAGGATTTTTGGGATTTTGTATGCAAGGCTGATGATGGATACAACATTGTTCTTGAGGCCTATAAAGAAAAAGCTGACTTTATTAAAAGCGCGCTAGATTCAATTAAAAAGACTTATCTAGGATAATTTATGCACCCACTCATTAAATGGCCTGGCGGAAAATCAAAAGAGTATGAACAGATAAAAAGTCTCATACCAAATTTTTCTCGTTACATCGAACCATTTTTTGGTGGTGGTGCTATTTTTTTCAATCTCAAATCAGACAAAGCAGTCATCAATGATATTTGTGAAGAATTAATTGAGTTCTATCGTTTTATCAAAGGTGAAAATAATAAAACAGAATTTAAGCAGTGTTTGTATGATTATGTAGATAATTGGGAAAAGATACCAAGGTATTTAAAAATATTTGAGAATGATTTATTTAATCTTTACGGTGAATATAAGGCAGATAAAAGGACAGAGCAAGGAGTAAAGGAAATTATTACGCACAAACTAAAAGCCAAGGAAGATCAATTCAATGGTCTATTTTCAAAATATTTTGCCCTTGACCCGAATAATTTGTTCGAAGAAATTATAAAAAATTTAATTTCGAAAATGAAACGAACAAAACAAATTGAAAAAGAACGAGGAGCATTGCCAAAAGGCGATTTGCATAAAAATATAGAAACTGCATTTAGGAGTGGTTTTTATATGCATTTCCGAGATGTTATGAATAAAAATGGAACGAAATATAAAACCTCGCTTGCAAAAAAAATAGCAAATTACTATTTCATACGAGAGTTCTGTTACGGCGCAATGTTTAGGTTTAGCTATAGGGGGTATTTTAATATACCTTATGGTGGGATTGCATATAACCAAAAAGATTTTAGAAAAAAAGTTGATTATATTTTCAGTGATGAAGTTGAAAAAGTATTCAAGAATACAAAAATTCTAAATAGTGATTTTGAAGAGATACTTACCAATAAAAATTTGACAGGAAAAGATTTTATTTTTCTTGACCCACCATATGACACTGATTTCAGCAATTATGAAAAGAAAGATTTTGATAAAAAAGATCAAGAACGATTAGCAAATTGTTTGTATAAAACTAAGGCAAAGTTTATCTTGATTATTAAAAAAACGCCATTTATTCATGATCTTTATTCAAAAAGAGTGGGAATAATAATTGATAGTTTTGAAAAAAAATATCTTTACAATATGAAAGGTCGTAACGATAGAAATGTTGAACATCTTATTATTTATAATTACAAATTATGCTAGAAAATGAGAATAAAATTATTCATGGTGATTCCATTGACGAGTTAAAGAAATTCCCGGATAGTACTTTTGATCTCATTTTTGCTGATCCACCATACTATTTACAATTACCAAAAGGGAAAAGACTAAAACGAGCTGATGGTTCAGAAATTATACCTGTTGACGATGAGTGGGATAGTTTTGAGAGTTATGAAGAATATGATATTTTTACCCTAAATTGGCTTAAAGAATGCCAAAGAGTCCTAAAACCAACAGGGACAATTTGGGTTATTGGAATGTATCACAATATTTTTCGTGTTGGAAAAATTATGCAAGACCTTGGCATTTGGTTTTTGAATGATGTCATTTGGGTAAAAATTGGGGCATTGCCGAACCTTAATTGTCGGAGATTTACAAATAATCATGAAACTTTGATTTGGGCTGTTAAAGATAAAAAATCCAAAGGATATACTTTTAATTATCAGCTTTTAAAAAAACTAAATGGAAACAAACAGATGAAAGATACTGATTGGACTTTTTCTATTTGTCGCGGAAATGAGAGAGAACGAAATGAAAGTGGTGTAAAGTCACACCCTACACAAAAACCACTTAAACTTATTCAGCAGGTATTATTGTCTGCAAGCAACAAAGGTGATTTGATCCTCGATCCTTTTATGGGAAGTGGAACAACGGCAGTTGTTGCCACTGCCCTAGGTCGTAGGTGGATTGGAATTGAGAAAGAATGGAAATATATTAGAGTTGCCGAAAAGAGATTAAAAGACTATATACAAAGTAAAAAATAATTATGATTATTACAGAATCACAACTCGAAACATGGTCGCACAAGGTGCAATTACCACCGCCAATCCAATAGCTGAGTTCCGCATCAGTCCCGCGACCTGGCACAACACTATATGTATACACCAATTATCGAACAATAAGCCATTGTCGAACGAATTGATAAACTTATAGCTATCATAGGCGAACTGGAAAAACAGGTTACCGAAAGAAAAGATCAATCAGAAATGCTGATGCAATCAGTATTGCAGGAAGCATTCAGTCTACAGGATATAAGATGATAAGGAAATAGGTTTATGTTTAACTACATAGAATGGAGTGGTTGTGAAGAAAATTGATTTGCATATTCATACAAAATCAACAAGTAGTGATTCGGCATTTATATTCAATATAGATCGTTTGAAAGAATATATCTCGAACACTCATCTTGATGCAATTGCGGTTACAAATCATAATGTGTTTGATATCGAGCAGTACAAGCTTATTAGAGATTCAATTGGTATTCCTGTTTTTCCTGGAATAGAGATAGATTTAGATGATGGGCATCTTTTGCTGATTGCAGATATAAGCGAATTGAATGATTTTAATTCCCGTTGTTCAGTGGTAACCACCAAAAATATTGGGCCCCAAAAATCAATTTCTTTGCCTGAACTGATTGAAATTTATCATGATTTATCAAAGTACATTTTAATCCCACATTACTTTAAAGACCCAGCAATTAATGATAGAGTGTTGCAAGAATTGAGAAACTATATATCAGCTGGTGAAGTTAATAATCCTAAAAAATTCATGTACTGCAAGAAGACTGAAAACAGTTTGGTGCCTGTATATTTTAGTGATTGTAGAATTTGCTCGGAATTTCCAGGAAATTCTATCCATCAAACATATATAAATTGTGGAGAAATATCATTTGGGTCAATCAAGGGATGTCTGCGTGATAAGAATAAGGTTTCCCTGTCTTTGCAAGAAGGTCATTCATTGTTTCAAGTTTTTGATAATGGGCAAGAACTTTCTTCAGGACTTAATGTTATTGTAGGAGAAAGATCAACAGGAAAATCATATACCTTGGATCTCATAAATAATGAATTCCCAAATATTAAATACATAAAGCAGTTTGATTTGGTCGAAAAGAATAGCGAAAAAGATAAGGAAAATTTTAATAAGCTTTTAAGTCAGAATCATAGTTTTGTAACTCAAGAGTATTTGAAAGAGTTTGCGCCTGCTGTTAATGATGTGATGCATATTAACCTTGAGGAAAATGCTAATTCTGTGTCCGACTATTTAGAATCACTTGTTAAGCACGCCAAAGAATCCGAAAGGCGAGATGCATTCGCAAGTACAAAATTGTTTACAGAAGAAAAGTTTCAGATTTCAAATCTAGATGGCTTAAAGGAATTAATAGCTTCAGTGCGGCATTTAATAGAGAATGATGAGTATAGGGATATTATAAATAAGCATGTGTCATCTTTGGATTTAAGAAGGTTAATTGTTGAGCTAATGGGGAAGTATCAAGAAAAAGAAGAAGAAAGATTAAAGAAATATTGGTTGAATGACCTGATTGATGAAATCAAAAATAATCTCCACATGCGTTCAGCTGCAACAAAAATTGAGGAAGTGGATTTGTATAGAATTGCATTAGAAAATGAAAAGATTAAAAGATTTAATGTTATTGTTGCTATGATTCGTAAAGAGCGTCAGATAGTAAATAAAGATGTTCAGGGATTTAAGATTGTCGCTAGAATTAAAGAGTTTGATAGTGCCAGTGACCTAAAGACCCAAAGTGGTCAAAAGAAATCTTTTAGTGATGCGTTTAAAACGTATCAACGTCCATATGAGTATCTTAAAAAATTGAGAGATATTGATGGATTGCCTGAAGCAGAATATTTTCGATACTTCGCTAAAATTGAGTATCGTATACTAAATAAAGATGGCTGCGAAGTCTCTGGTGGTGAAAGGTCTGAATTTAATCTGTTGCGCGAAATAAGTGATGCACAACAGTATGATATGCTGTTGATTGACGAGCCAGAATCATCGTTTGATAATTTATTTCTTAAAAAAGGAGTAAATAATATCATCAAAGAAATATCCAAAAACACACCAGTTGTGCTAGTGACACATAATAGCACGATCGGAGCATCCATAAAACCAGATTATTTACTATATACAGAAAAGATTATTGTTGACGATAAACCTGTGTATCGTGTTTATTCGGGATTTCCAAATGATAAAGAGTTAAAATCATTAGATGGAAAGAGTATTGCAAATATTGATGTTACTTTGGATTGTCTTGAGGCAGGAAAGTCGGCATATGATGAGAGGAGGAGAATTTATGCAGATCTTGAAAATCCATGAGGCCAAGGGGTTCTTTAGTCTTGATGGTCAACAGTGGAAATCCATAGAAGAAATAGGTAAAGATGACTTATTGAAAATTGTTAATCTTGTTCTAGAACCAACTATGAAAATTGAAATGGATGAATTCAGTGAAACGGTGCTTGCCAATCAGGCGCATCAAATTATTTATAAGAGCATTTACAATAAACTTATATCGTTGCAAAAAGAAAAAAATAGATTTACAGATGAAAGTCATAGATTGTACTTGGAAGCGATAAAAAAGTATGGAGAAGATAATGCTGTTCAATCGAAATGAAAAAAGCATAAGCTAAGTAGAAAAAATAATGGGAGGGTTAAGAGTATGAGTCAGAAATTCGACTATAGATTAATGGACGAGAGAACGCGGGCTTTGATGTTGGAAGAAATTGATCTTGCACAACAACAGAAACAAGTGTACTTTAGCACCAGATTTAATGAAATCGGGAATCAAAATTGGCTGGGATGGTTACAGACAGCTGCAAAACAGTACGATGAACATTGGCTTGCCTTTCAGATAGAAGCGGCAGGAGCAATGAGGGATTTTGAAGATCGTGCAAAACCTAAAGGTGGATACACAACTGCACATATCCCAAACATAGCTTGCGAAACTCTGGCTGACGGTCAGTTTAACAGATTCTATATGGCTGCTATCTGCCGAAGAACGCTGGAAGACAAAAGAAATACCGTTACAATTTATCGGGCAAAACAGCGTGGCGAACCTCGTCCTGAATCACGGCAGTTGGAAGGGGAAGCGCGGGATGCTGCGACTTTGTTGAATGAATTGCGAACAATTAGCACATCGTTTCGTTGTGATTTATTGAAGCCCAATTCTGGCTTATCCATTGAATAATATTAGAAGGAGGAGGAAATAGTATGGCTATTTACAAGAATTTAAGCGGTAATTCAGGAGTTGTCTCATATGAAATTAAACAAGAGGCAATTGTTGTGGAATTCAAAGATGGGCGCTACCAAAATTATCAATATGATTATCTAAGTGCAGGCAGGCTGAACATTGAAGAAATGAAAAGACTGGCATTAATAGGTCAAGGCTTAAATACCTATATAATGAATAATGTCAGAAAAGGATATTCATCAAAATGGTGATGCTTGATTACCATTATGAACTTTGTACGAGTGGGACGTTGTCAAGAAGTCAATTTACGAAAGAACAGTATCATAAAAATATTCAAGAATTCCAGTGACACAATACTTATTGTTAAACAAACCTGGAGGTTTTCATGTCCCAAGACACAATCAAATGTCCTAAATGCGGGGAAATAATTAAACTCTCAGAAGCCATATCCCATGATATGGAAATTTCCATTAAAACAAAGTTTGAAAAGGAATATGAGAGTAAGCTTGTGGATGAGCGGAAGCAATTGCTGGATAAGGCAAAAAAAGAGGCCGTAGATTCAGTTAAAGTGGAGTTGTCAGATTTAAAAGAACAAGTAGCAGAGAAAAGTAAAAAGCTTGAAGAAAGCCAGAAGCAAGAACTTGATCTGCGCAAAAGAGAAAGAATGTTGGCTGAGAAAGAAGAGCTTGCCAAAAAGGAGTATGAAGACAAAGAGAAGCAATTACAAGCTAAGTTTCTAACTGAAAGAAAACAGATTGAAGATAAGGTTAAGAAGGAAGTTGAAAGTAGCCAAAGCGTTCTTCTTGCCGATTTGAAAGAACAACTGGATGAAAAGAATAAAGTTTTAGAGAGTGCCCAGCAATTGGAACTGGAACTTCGCAAGCAGCAGCGTAAACTGGAAGATGATAAGAAGTCATTTGAGCTTGAAATGGTTCGTAAGCTTGATGGGGAAAGAAAGGCCATAGCTGAAAAGATCAGTAATGACATAGCAGACGAGCATAGGCTTAAGGATGCAGAAAAAGACAAACAAATGACGGATATGTTAAAGCAAATTGAGGACTTGAAGCGGAAAGCGGAGCAAGGGTCACAGCAGGCCCAGGGAGAGGTTCTTGAGCTTGAAATAGAACATATTCTTAAAGAGAACTTCCCATTTGATGAAATCATTCCTGTTTCAAAAGGTGTCAAAGGTGGGGATGTTATTCATACAGTCAAAACACAATCCGGACGCGTATGCGGGAAGATTCTATGGGAAACAAAAAGAACAAAAGTTTGGAGTGATGGCTGGATTATAAAGCTTAAAGATGACCAGCGTGAAGCAAAAGCTGATTTGTCAGTGATAGTTTCAGAAATTTTACCTAAGGGATTGCATCATTTCAGACAAATAGATGATGTGTGGGTTACTGATATTCCATCA
Source organism: Endomicrobiales bacterium (assembly GCA_023228045.1). NCBI lineage: Bacteria > Pseudomonadati > Elusimicrobiota > Endomicrobiia > Endomicrobiales > Endomicrobiales bacterium. Next base: position 49,201 of record JALOBY010000009.1, read on the forward strand.
ACATTAAGCCTTGCATTTGCTTTAAGGGTTGTATTGACTCAAGTTGCAAAAACACAAGAAGTTCAAACCGGAAAGGAAGAAAAGAAAGAAATAGTTTATAATTATTTAACTGGAATAGAATTTAGAAATCGTGTACAAGCAATAATTGAATCCTTTGTTACGATGAAAGGTGATCTTGATTCAGAAAAAAGAGCAATGGCAAAAATATGGGCACAAAGAGAAAAACAGATAGAAAAAATTACTCTAAATATTGCTGGAATGCACGGCGACTTAGAAGGAATAGTAGGTGCTTCGTTACCAGCCGTGAAAATACTAGAACTGTCTGCCAATAATGAAGACGGCAAAGTATGAATCGGTGTCAGGCTTCACTTGCCTACTTATATCATGGTGTCAGGCCCGCCAACAATGAGTTGGCGAGGTCTAGCCTCGGGCTGACTTTACTTGCCCTCCGACGCTAACATTTCATCAATAATCACAGCTATTCGCTGTATTGATGAAATAGCTTTGGAGGACGCAGTTCATACTGCGGTGTCAGGCTTCACTTGCTTCACTAATTCCAAATACTGCCTAGAACAACGGAGAGGCAAATCATGAAAATGTACTGCGGTGTCAGGCTTTACTTGCTTTACTTATCCTCCTGCGCTGACATTTCATCAATACCCACAGCTATTCGCTGTATTGATGAAATAGCTTTGGAGGACGCAGTTCATTTATTTATTAAGAACATTTAGATTCCCGATAGATCATGGTGTCAGGCTTTACTTGCCCTCCTGCGCTGACATTTCATCAATAAACACAGCTATTCGCTGTATTGATGAAATAGCTTTGGAGGACGCAGCTTTACTTATTCAAATTGTCCGTCCAATGCTGTTCATCCTCGAGCTGACTTTACTGATTCCAAATAGTGTCACTAAATAGAGTTTAGAGCACTAGCAACCTTGCAAAATAGCCAAATTTAGTGTAAAATAACCCCATACAATAGCCATATTGAATAGGGAGCCATCATGAAGAGAGATATTGAAAAAGAACTAATTAATTGGAAAAATCAAAGTGAAAGATTGCCTCTATTGCTTCGCGGAGCGCGACAGGTTGGGAAAAGTTATATTGTTGAAGATTTTGGAAAAAAAGCCTTTGAAAATGTAGTGGTTGTGAACTTTGAATTTCAACCTGAACTAAAGCAATGTTTTGTTACACTAAAACCCATCGAAATTATTAATAAGTTGCAAATGCTGATGGGTGTAGCTATTGAAGCTGGAAAAACTTTGTTATTTCTTGATGAGATACAGGAGTGTCCTAATGCAATAATGTCACTACGCTATTTCAAAGAGCAATATGACAAACTTGCAGTTATTGGTGCTGGTTCGCTAATGGAGTTTGCACTTAGTAGCCCTGCTTTTCGTATGCCTGTGGGAAGGGTTCAATTTATGTATCTTGAGCCACTTTCATTTGGTGAGTTCCTAAGTGCATCTGGTAATGAGAAGTTACGGAGCTACATGGCAGGAATACATTTTAACAGCACAATAGACGATGCAATACATAATAAACTTATGGATTTGTTGCGAGTATATCTTATAGTTGGTGGTATGCCTGCGGTAGTTAAAGAATATATAAATAGCAAAAATTATTTAAATTGTCAGCGACTACAGAATTCTTTACTTCAAACATATCGGAGTGATTTTGGAAAATATGCGAAAAATTCCGAACACAAAAATCTACAAAAAGTGTTTGATGAAGCACCGCGTCTCGTAGGTAGCCGTGTCAAGTATTCAAATATTGATCCTGAAGCTAAGTCGCGGGATATAAAAAAAGCTTTAACCCTGCTAAAATTATCTGGGATAATCCATCCGATATACTCCACCGCTGCATCAGGGCTTCCATTAGGTGCTCAAATTAATGAAGCAAAATTCAAGCTTAATTTTCTTGATGTAGGTTTAATGCAAAATGCTTGTGGTTTGCAAAAACAACTTTCGGTAACTAACGATTTTGTTCAGGTTAATGCCGGTGCTGTAGCAGAACAATTTATTGGTCAGGAGCTTAGCGCATATTTTGACAGTTATTTGGAACATAATTTGTTTTTCTGGGCACGCGACAAAAAAAACAGTTCTGCTGAAGTGGATTATGTTATCGTTATAGATTCTTTAATATTTCCGATAGAAGTAAAAGCTGGCAAAACTGGCACACTCAAATCTCTCAGATTATTTCTTGAAGAGAAACAATCACATTTTGGTATTCGCTTCTCACAAGAGAAACTATCATATTTTGATAATGTTCTAACATTGCCGTTATATATGGCTGAACAGCTGCAAAGAATTGTAAGAGAAATCAGAAATTAGGACGAAAGTAGGTGCGAAGTTAGAAAATTAGATAATTCTGGTGTCAGGCCCGCCAATACTGAATTGGCGAGGTCTAGACATGGGCTGACTTCACCCGCCAATACGACATGGCGAGGTTTACAACTTGCCCTCCTGCGCTGACATTTCATCAATAAACACAGCTATTCGCTGTATTGATGAAATAGCTTCGGAAGGGCGCAGCTTTACTTACCGAGAATGAACAACGGAGAGGCAAACCATGAAAATGAAACCATTTCTACTATCAGAAGTTTACAGATTAATTGAACCAGGGCCGGTTGTTATGGTAACTACCGCGCATAAGGGAAATAAAGATGTGATGACTATGTCGTGGCATACCATGATGGATTTCAATCCGCCGCTGATAGGATGTGTAATCAGCGATCGTGGTTATACTTTCAATATCCTTAAAGCATCCAAAGAATGCGTTATCGCCATTCCTGCCGTGAAACTTGCGGCAAAAGTAGTGCGTGTTGGTAATACTTCTGGCAGAAAAATTGATAAATTTAAAACCTTAGGGTTCACTGAGGTTCCTGCATCGCATGTTAAAGCGTCGCTTATAGGTGAGTGTTACGCCAATCTTGAATGTAAGGTTGTTGATTCAACAATGAGTAACAAATACAATCTTTTCATGCTTAAGGTGGTTAAAGCATGGATTGACCCTGCCCAAAAACATCCGCAAACTATTCACCATCTTGGAAAAGGCGTTTTTATGGTTGCTGGAAAAACAATTAACTTCCCATCAAAAATGAAATAAATGAACCTCCGCCCAGCTTGCTGGGCGGTATCAATGGTGCTAATTCTTCTTCCTCTCCCTCGATGGGAGAGGATTGAGGTGAGGGTGGACATTCGATAACAGGTCTCATTTGACCCCCTCATCCCGTAAAGGGACGTGGTCCCCAACGGGACTTTACGTCCTAACCTTCTTCCCCAGACTTCACGGGGTCCAGAAACTTACCCGCCAAAAGGGGAGAAGGAATTATCAAGTTAATTTTGGAACACAATACGACCGGGTTTTTATTTAAAATACTAACTAATTATGATGTCAGTACTCTCTAACCTCATATTTAACTTCAAATTCTGCAGCTTCATAGTCCATATACTTGACATATAAAAAATGATGATGTAAAATCTACAACAAATGATGTAAATATAACAACAGTGTTTAACATCTGGGTTGTTTTTATGTTGTAGTCATTTTAACGATTGTGTAGCAATTTTTAGAGTAAGGCGGGTTATGATGTTTTTATTAAGAAGTACAAAACTAAGAAAGAAGTTGCTTGCCTATGCGTTTTCGCACATTGATGATACCTATTATGTGCGAGAGCTTGCCTCTTTAATTAATGGAGATCCGGGGAATTTGTCGCGCGAATTGAAAGCCCTTGAAGAAGAGGGGCTTTTTAGCTCCAAAGTACGCGGCAAGATAAAGCTTTTCACACTTCAAAAAACATACCCTCTGTTTAACGACCTAAAAGCTTTTATGTCAAAAACTGAAGGTGTTGAGGGGAGTTTACGCTCATTGATTTCAGAAATTAAAGGAATTGAGCTTGCTTTTATTTACGGCTCTTATGCCAAAAACAAAGAGCACAGGCTTTCAGATATTGATTTAGTTGCTGTTGGTAATTTTTCCGAGAGAGAGCTTACATTAAGGGTTCATTTACTTGAAAAAAAGCTTAACAGAGAAATAAATTTTACTACCTACTCATCTGAAGAGTTTATAAATGAAATAAAAAAGCCAGGTGGTTTTTTAAACCTTGTACTAAAAGAAAAAACAATTTTACTTAAAGGAAGTATAAATGACTATCACACTATTTAAAAAACTTGAGAGCGCAGGGAAATTAAGGAAGCAGGAAGTTGGTATTTCCCAAGTTGAAGGGCTTATTCGCCAAGCAATGTTGGATCTTAATGAGGCACAGAAAATTCATAAAATTGCCTAGAGGGCTACTTATATTCTTGCCTATATGGCAATGCTAAAAGCTGGGCGAGCTTTGCTTAATCTCTAAATTCTCAGGAATTTAACAATGATAGACAGAAAAGAAGTGATACGAGATTATAAAGCACGAATTCCGGAGAAAGGAATCTTCGTTATCCGTAATGTTACCAACAACAAAGTATTTCTTGGGAGTACTTTGAGTATATATGGGAAATTTAACCGTGAACGCTTTACCTTGAACCTCGGAACTCATCAGAATGCAGAGCTTCAGAAAGATTGGAAGGCATTTGGGGAAGATAAATTTTCTTTTGAGGTTTTAGAAACACTTAAACTGAAAGATGAGCCGGGTTACAATTATGAAGAAGATTTACAAATTCTTGAAATGATTTGGATTGAAAAATACCGCCCCTTTGAAAAGAACTGCTACAACACCAACTAACGCATCCGTTATGGCATAATCCCTAAACATTTTTTTGATTTGTATCTTAACTTTTGAACACTATATTGACATTTACTCAGTGTGTTGAGTATAATTACTCACAATCGGAGGTGGATTCCATGTATAAAAGACCAATTTATCCATTGTTGTTAAAAAGAATTAAAGAGCAGCGGCGTTTTATTCAGGTTTTGGCAGGTCCAAGGCAGACCGGAAAAACAACGCTTGCACGACAGTTAATGGAAGAAAAAGGAGTTCAATGCCATTATGCAACGGCAGATGAGGCAGTGCCTAAGGCGTCGGTATGGATAGAGCAGCAATGGGAAACTGCCAGATTGAAAATGAGAGGTTCAAAACAGAGATTTATTTTAATACTTGATGAAATACAAAAAATTTCACACTGGTCAGAGGCTATAAAGAAATTGTGGGATGAAGATAGCAATTTAAAACTACCCTTGCATGTTATATTGCTAGGGTCATCACCTCTTTTAGTTCAGAAAGGTCTTACGGAAAGTTTAGCTGGAAGGTTTGAAATAATTCCGATTACCCATTGGTCTTTTGTAGAAATGGAAGCTGCTTTTGGGTGGGATATTAACCAATATATATTTTATGGGGGATATCCGGGAAGCGCTGCACTAATTAATGAGCCACACCGTTGGTCAAGTTACATAATGGATTCATTAATAGAAACATCCATATCAAAGGATATTTTACTGATGACTCGTGTTGATAAACCTGCTCTTTTAAGGAGATTGTTTGAGCTCGGCTGCATTTATTCCAGTCAGATTCTTTCGTATCAAAAGATGTTGGGGCAATTACAGGATGCTGGCAATACTGTAACGCTTGCCCATTATTTAAAATTATTAGATTTAGCAGGTTTGCTAACAGGCCTTTCAAAATATGCTGGACAAAAGGTTAGGCAGCGTTCTTCAAGCCCCAAATTTCAAGTTCAAAACAATGCCTTACTTTCAGCTCAACTTCATTTAACTTTTGACGAAGCATTTAAAGAAAAGGAAAGATGGGGTCATCTTGTTGAGTCAGCTGTTGGTTCGGCTCTCATAAATGGTTCAAAAGGTAAGGGTATAGAAGTGTTTTATTGGCTTCATCACAATCGGGAAGTGGATTATGTTTTGGCTAGGGGAAAACAAGTAATAGCCATTGAAGTAAAAAGTGGAAGAAAAAAACCTTTTCTATCTGGTATGGAAAAATTTGGGGAAGAATTTAATGTTCAAAGGAAGTTGTTGATTGGGGATGCAGGTATCCCTCTAAAGGAGTTTCTAAAGATACCTGTTGAAGAATTGTTTATCTGAAAATTATGAATTTATATAAATACAAGTTAAAAATAGATAGTTTAATTATTTAAATCTACACAACCATCTGCATTCTTGCTTTTAGGGTGTTAAAACTTGTAAAATCAACAAAATTCAGTAAATAAAACTAAAAAAAATAATAAGGAGTTTTTGTATGCGTACGCCGTTACTTGCCGGAAACTGGAAGATGTTTAAAAATGTTAAGGAAAGTGTTGAGCTTGTTAATGGTTTAAAAACCGCTCTTGCTGATGTGAAAAATAGAGAAATTCTTGTTTGCCCGTCATTTACCGCTCTTACCTCAGTTTTTGATGTTATAAAAAACTCAAATATAAAACTTGGCGCACAGAACCTTTTTTGGGAAAGCAAAGGTGCATTTACCGGTGAAGTTTCACCCGGTATGATTGCTGAAGTTGGTTGTTCTTATGTGCTTATCGGGCATTCTGAAAGAAGGCAGTTTTTTGGCGAAACAGATGCGACAGTTAACAAAAAAATATTCGCGGTTTTTGCGCTTGGGCTTAAACCAATTGTTTGTGTTGGTGAAACATTGCAGGAAAGAGAATCAGATAAAACACTTGAAGTTTTAAAAAGACAGTTAACAAATGGCCTTGCAGGCCTTTCTGCCGAGCAGGCAAAGATGATTGTTGTTGCGTACGAGCCGGTTTGGGCAATTGGCACAGGTAAAACAGCAACAACTCAGCAGGCACAAGACGCGCATGCATTTATTAGAAAAGTTTATGAAGAAATGTATGGCAAAGATGCCGCCGCGCTAACACGCATTCTTTATGGTGGCTCTGTAAAGCCCGATAACATTGCCGAACTTATGAAACAGCCGGATGTTGACGGCGGACTTGTCGGCGGTGCCAGCTTAGATGTTAATTCATTTACAAAAATAGTTAAATACTAATTATGAAAATAGCATTTGCTAATGACCATGCCGCATACGAAGTGCGCCAAGCTTTAATTGACTTTCTTAAAGGTCTGGGGCATAGTGTTACAGATTTTGGATGGGCACAAAAAACAAGTTGCGACTACCCCGATTTTGCAATTCCTGCTTCAATTTCTGTGTCTAAAGGGGAAAGTGATTTTGGTATTCTTCTTTGCGGCTCTGGTATTGGTATGTCTATTGTGGCAAACAGGTTTAATAATGTTCGTGCGGCACTTTGTTGGAATGAGGAAGTTGCAAAGCTTTCTCGCCAGCATAATAATGCAAACATATTGTGCCTTCCATCAAGGGTTTTACAGCTTGAAGAGTTAAAAAAAGTTATTGCTGTTTGGCTTTCTACACCATTTTGCAATGAAGAGCGCCACCAAAACAGAATTAATAAAATTCCCAAAGGAATTATTTAATGAAATTATTAACTATGCTTTATGTTGCGGTTTTTTTTCTTGCTTCCTGTGCTTGTTTAAGTTGTGCCAGTCAGAACGATATGCAAGAGATAATGTTTTTGCTTAATTCCGGCAGAACCTCCGAGGCAGTTGCGTATCTTTCCGCTGAGGTAGATAAAGACCCATCTAATGCCGATAAACAGATTGCGCTTGGTTTTGCATGTTTGCAGAATAATGATTATGCGCAAGCTCAGTCGCATTTAAATGCCGGCGCTTCCTTAAAACCAAATTCTGTTGCATCGTATTACGGCCTTGCTATGCTGGCTGAAAGCAGAAGGGATGACTATGGCGCAATTAACAACTGGCGCAGTGTTTTGAACTATTCATCCGATATAAACTTGAAACATTTGGCTGAAAAACATATTAGATATGCCGAAAGACATATTGAACATTCAGAGAGGCCGCGATGAGAGTAATTATTGCTTTATTTCTAAGTGCTTTTCTGCTTGCATCTTGTGCTTCGTCCAGGGTTGCTTTTAAAAAAGATTATAACTTTGCAAAAATAAACTCCATTAAAATTGGCCAGTTTTCACCTGCTTCTGGCTATCCAAACTCTTCATCGGTAGTCGTAAATGAGTTTATAAGACAGCTGTTGGCTATGGGCTACACGGTAAAAACTGACCCGTCAGATAAAGCCGATGTGGAGCTGTTTGGCAGTGTAACCCAGTTTAACCCAAATCGCAAATATTTAATGCAGGCATCAAACACAACAAATACGACAGGGCAAAATATAGTAATTAACAATACCCAGCCTATGGAAATAAATGGCTCTCAGGTTTATACATTGGGCACCTCTCTTGGGCCCGATGCAAATTTAAGCATTATTGCAACAAATGCTAACTGCGGCATAGCCGCATATTTGAAAGATTTGAGCACAGGGGATGTTGTTTGGTCAACAACCTATTCGTATGAATCGTTAGACCTTGCTGCTGCGGCAGAAAATACTGTGCGTTACATACTTTCAGATCTTCCGCCAGAAAAGAATAAGTGAACAAAGAAAATTTAACTTTTAAAGTTGCGTCAAGTTTGGACTCAACACTTTTGCGTGCAACCGCCACAAAGCAAGAGTTAACACAGTTATGCAGCGATGCGCAAAAGTATGGTTTTGCATCAGTTTGTGTTAATCCGTGCAATGTTTTGTTTTGTAAAAAATTATTAAGTACCGTTAAAGTTTGCACCGTAATTGGATTTCCTTTAGGGGCAAACACAACAAAAATAAAAACAGCCGAAGCAAAAGATGCTCTAAAAAATGGTGCTTGCGAATTTGATGTAGTAATAAATATTGGTACGGCAATTGATGGTGATTTTGATTTCGTTCGCGAAGAATTAAACCAGATAGCGAGTGTTCTTGATGGCGCAATGTTTAAAGTTATTCTTGAAACCTGCTATTTTAATAAAGAACAACTAATTATTTTAGGCAAAATAGCACTTGAGTGCGGCGCAAATTTTTTAAAAACCTCAACAGGTTTTGGCCCTTGCGGCGCAACAGTTGAAGTAGTAAAACTACTTAGCCAGATATGTGACGGGAAAGCTGGTGTTAAGGCATCAGGCGGCATCAAAACATTAAAAGATGTTTTAGAGTTTTTAGACGCTGGCGCAACAAGAATTGGCACATCAAATGCGATTAAAATAATAAATGAAATAGAGGATAGCAATGGAGTTTAATGATTTGAAGTTAGTTGCAAAAGAGATACGCAAACACATTTTAAGTATGCTTTCCGATGCCGGTTCTGGCCACCCGGGCGGCAGTTTGTCCGCTGTTGAGCTTGTTGTTGGGCTTTACTTTGACCAGATGAAATACAACCCTAAAAATCCGCAAGACCCAAACCGCGACTTTTTTATACTCTCAAAAGGCCATGCCTGCCCGGTTCTTTATGCCGTAATTCATGAAATTGGCTGTATAAAAGAAGAAGAATTATGCACGCTTAGAAAAGTTGGCAGCCGCCTGCAAGGCCACCCTGCAAAAGACAGAGGATTGCCGGGCATTGAGGTTTCAACGGGTTCTCTTGGTTATGGCCTTTCAATTGGTGTCGGCTCAGCATTAGGGTTTAAAAAACAAAATTTACCAAATAGGGTTTATGTGTTAATGGGTGATGGGGAACAGCAAGAGGGCTCAATTTGGGAAGCTGCAATGGCTGCCCCGCATTTTAAATTAGACAACCTTTGCGCGATTGTTGACAACAATAGTTTGCAAATAGACGGAAAAACAAACGAAATAAT
>JALOBY010000010.1 GCA_023228045.1 Endomicrobiales bacterium
ATAACACATCATCTCCATACACGCTGCGACCAATAGAGCATGGTGTAGATATTGTTGTTTACTCTGCCACGAAGTTTTTGGGAGGGCATGGTACATCTTTAGGCGGTGTTATAGTTGATTCCGGAAAGTTTGATTGGACTAATGGAAAATTTCCTCTTATAACAGACCCGGACCAAAGCTATCATGGTTTAAAGTTCGTTGAAGCGCTTAAACCAATTGGCAATATTGCCTACATAGTTAAAGCAAGAGTAAATCTTCTAAGGGATTTGGGGCCTGCAATATCTCCGTTCAATGCGTTCCTTCTGCTTCAGGGTGTAGAAACACTACATTTAAGGTATCCGAGGCATTGTGAAAACGCGTTGGCAGTTGCTCAGTATCTTGAGAAACATCCAAAAGTAAGCTGGGTAAATTACCCTGGTTTGAGTTCCAGCCCTGAGAAAAAAAATGCAGATAAATACTTAAAACACGGAGCTGGAGCTATAGTTGGTTTTGGAATAAAAGGAGGAATCACTTCAGGAAAGAAGTTTATTGAATCTTTGGAGCTGTTTTCACATCTTGCTAATATTGGTGACGCGAAATCATTGGCTATACATCCTGCATCAACAACCCACTCTCAGCTTTCACCAGAGGAGCAGGTTTCAACAGGTGTAACACAGGATTTTATTCGCTTATCAATAGGAATAGAACATATTAGTGATATTATCGCCGATATTGAACAGGCATTGGCCAAAGCATAAAAATGTTCTTTTACAACTTAGGAAAGGGTTCAGCGAGAGTTAGGGTACTTGAGCCCTTCGGCAAGTTCAGGGTAAACTCCCGACGAAACGGGAAAACCTAAGGTTTTACATTGTTAGCGGTTTGGCGAAATCATATTAGCCAAACCAAGTATGAAACGAAGCAAATACTAAGTTCCGCCTAGGTGGAACGCGAAATAAGGAGCAATAAAATGTCAAAAATTTATAACGATATAACAAAAACTATAGGCAATACACCGCTTGTACGCATTAACCGAATGAGTCAGGGCACAAGTGCCACGGTGCTTGCAAAACTTGAATCGTTTAACCCACTTTCAAGTGTAAAAGACCGCATTGGTGTTGCTATGATTGAATATGCCGAAAAAAAAGGTCTGCTTAAAAAGGGATCAGTAATTGTAGAGCCGACAAGTGGCAACACTGGTATTTCTCTTGCGTTTGTCAGTGCTGCAAAAGGTTACAAATTAATTTTAACAATGCCAGAAACAATGAGCATAGAGCGTCGCCAGCTTCTAAGTATTTTTGGCGCAGAGCTTGTTTTAACAGAAGGCGCAAAAGGTATGCGTGGCGCGATAGAAAAGGCCGAAGAAATTGCTAAAAACACACCAAATAGTTTTTTACCACAGCAATTTAATAACCCGGCAAACCCAGAAATTCACCGCAAAACCACTGCTCAGGAAATTTGGAATGATACAGATGGTAATGTGGATATTTTTGTTTCAGGTATTGGTACCGGCGGTACAATAACGGGAGTTGGTGAAGTTTTAAAGGCAAAAAAACCAAGCGTTAAAATAATTGCTGTTGAGCCAAAAGATTCGCCAGTACTTTCAGGCGGCAAAGCAGGCCCGCACAAAATACAGGGAATTGGTGCTGGTTTTGTACCAGGGGTGCTTAATACAAAAATATTTGATGAAATAATTCAGGTATCGCATGAAGATGCAGGGATAATTGCCAAGCGTTTAGCAAAAGAAGAAGGCATTTTGAGCGGTATTTCCTCTGGCGCGGCATTGTGGGCGGCACTTGAAATTGCAAAAAGGGAAGAAAACAAAGGTAAAAACATAGTGGTGCTTTTACCAGACACCGGTGAACGGTATCTTTCAACATGGCTTTTTCAATAAATTATTTATAAACTGCAACAAAATTTTAGGGGAAAAATGAAAATATCATTTAAGGGTGATTACGCTTTAAAAACAATACTTGACCTTTCTGTTTCATACAACAAAGGCCTAAGTCAAATTAAAGATATTGCAAAACGCCAAGATATTCCTCTTAAATATTTAGAGCAAATTGTAAGCCAGTTGCGCAGCGCGGGTTATTTAATAACACAGCGAGGTTCAAAAGGCGGCATAGGCCTTGCAAAAGCACCCAAAAAAATAACTTTGGGAGAGATTGTGCGGCTTATGGAAGGCCCGACATCGCCGATAAGTTGTGTAAGCACAACGGCAGGCACAAAGTGCACTTTTGAAAAAGTTTGTGTTTTCAGAGATGTTTGGCTTGAGGTGAAAAACAGAATAAATGAAGTTGTAGATAATACTACATTTGCCGATATGGTTAAGAAAGCAAGAGAAATAAGCCCTGGAGTGCAGGATGATTACTCTATTTAATGGCATAGTGGTAAAATATGGTATAATTCTACTACAAAATAGATATAAAAGAGAGAAAAGATGACAAACTCCGTAGGATTTGTAGAAACAAAATATTTCCAATTTGCAAAGCCGCCAAACGAACTGCTTTTAGAGTCCGGGCAGAAACTTGGCCAAATAACCATTGCCTATGAAACTTACGGGACTCTGTCGCAAAAAAAAGATAATGCCATACTTATTTTGCATGCTTTTTCAGGAGATGCTCACGCCGCTGGTTTTCACAAAGGCGATGAAAAGCCAGGTTGGTGGGATGCAATGATAGGTCCACAAAAGGCATTTGACACAAATAAATACTTTGTAATTTGTACAAATATTATTGGCGGTTGTATGGGCAGTAGCGGGCCATCATCTATTGACCCTGCTACAAATAAGCCATTCGGCCTTACTTTTCCGATAATAACCATAGCAGATATGGTAAACGCGCAAAAGAAAGTAATAGATTCATTTGGTATAAAAAAACTTTTGAGTGTCGCAGGTGGCTCTATGGGCGGTATGCAGGCATTGCAGTGGGTGGCATTGTACCCGGAATTTGTAGCGTCTTCAATACCAATTGCAACTACAATGAAGCACTCGCCGCAGCAAATAGCATTTAATGAGGTTGGCCGTCAGTCGGTAATGGGTGATGTTGCTTGGAACAACGGCTATTATTATGAAGGGACTCCTCCGGAACGGGGCCTTGCCGTAGCAAGAATGATAGGCCATATTACCTATATGAGCGATAAATCAATGCAGGAAAAATTTTCGCGAAAACTAAAAGATGAAAATTATAGTTTTAGTTTTAAGAACGACTTTGAGATTGAGGGGTATTTGCGTTATCGCGGTGATACATTTGTTAAAAGGTTTGACGCAAACTCATACCTTTACATAACAAAGGCAATGGATTATTTTGATGTTTCCGGCAATAAACTTTTACCCTTAGGTAAAAAAATAGATACGCGTTTTTTAGTGATATCATTTACATCAGATTGGCTTTATCCGCCATACCAGTCAAAAGAAATTGTGCAGTATTTAAGCGCACGACAGGCAAATGTAACCTATTGTGAAATAGATTCTTCATATGGGCATGACTCTTTTTTGGTTGAAATTGATGACCAGAGCAAATTGATACGCGATTTTCTAAGTTTTGTTGCATTATCAAATACACTAAAACCCCACTGGAGCCGATAATCCCAATATTTATGAAAACAAAAGAACTCAGATTAGACTATAAAATAATAGCTGGCTTTATAGAGCCAAACTCAAGCGTTTTAGACCTTGGTTGCGGTGAGGGCGATTTGATGCATTATCTTGTCCAAAATAAGGCTACTAAAGTGCAGGGTATTGAGCTAAGTGAAGAAGCAATTTATAAATGCGTTGAAAAAGGTTTAAGCGTTTTTCATGGTGACATAGATGAGGGGTTAAAAGGTTATCCGGATAAATCTATGGACTATGTTGTCTTCAACCAAAGTTTGCAACAGGTAAAAAGGGTGCAGTTTGTTTTAGATGAGGCCTTTAGGGTTGGCAAAAAAGTTATAATTGGTTTTCCGAATTTTGCCAGCATAAGGGCAAGAACTATGCTGTTTTTCCGTGGCAAAACCCCTGTAACAAAAGCGCTGCCATACCGTTGGCACGATACGCCCAACTTACGCTTTTTAAGCATTGCGGATTTTAAGGATTTTTGTAAAGAAAAGGGTATATGCGTGCTAAAAGAGAGTTTTATTACAGATAACAAACAGGTGTTTTTTCTGCCAAATTTATTTGCTATAGACGCGATATTTGTTTTAGAGCCAGACCCGCAAAAATACACGGCATTTAAAAGTAGTAGTGACAAATAATAGTTGTTATGTTTTGAATTATAAAAAGAGGATATGTTATGAAAAAGGCATTAAAGTTTGCTCTAAATTTTGAGGCAAAAGGTGCAAAACTTTACCTTGAACTTGCCGGTAAAACAAAAAACAAATTGGCAAAAGAACTATTTTATTCGCTCGCCCAAAAAGAAATTGAGCATGCAAGAATGATAGACACTATTTATGAAACAATTAAGGGCGGCGGCGAAATTGCCGAGGTTAAATTTAATATGAATGATAAGTTTGAAAATGAATTGAAAGTTTTTTTTAAACAAAATAAAAAAATAGATTTTAAAAAAGATGTCCCAAATCTCGTGGGTTATCAAAAAGCAATGGAAATGGAGAAAATTGGGTATAATATCTATGTTAATCTTTTTGAAAATTCTACCAATAGTGCCCAAAGGCAGTTTTTTGATGCGTTAAGAAGTGAAGAGGCATCTCACCTTGAAGCAATAACCAATGTTTACCGCTACCTTACAAAACCATCTGATTGGTTGCAGGAAGATGAAAGCCATGTTTGGAACTGGATGTCCTTGTAATCTGAAAGATTAGTACCTTATGAATTATTAAACCAACCCTAGATTTTATATGCAAACAATAAAAGAGAAAATTCTAAAACTAAAAAAAGAACGCAACGCTGTAATTATCGCTCATAATTACCAGCCAATAGATGTGCAAGAAATTGCAGATTTCCTTGGTGATTCGTTAGATTTAAGCCGCAAAGCGGCACAAACAAGTGCCGATGTTATTGTATTTTGCGGCGTACATTTTATGGCAGAAACCGCCGCGATACTTGCACCAAATAAAACAGTGTTAATACCCGATGGAACTGCCGGTTGCCCAATGGCAAATATGATTAGCCCAAAAGAGCTGATAGAAGTTAAAGCGCAGCACCCAGGGGCTAAAGTTGTCTGTTATGTAAACACAAGTGCCGAAATTAAAGCGTTAAGCGATGTTTGCTGTACATCATCAAACGCTAAAACAATTGTTAACTCAATGTTGTCAGATGAAATAATTTTTGTTCCAGATAAAAATCTTGGACATTATACTCAGAAAATAACCGGTAAAAAAATGCTTCTTTGGAATGGTTATTGCCCAACACATGTGAAGTTTCAACCAGAGCATATTTTAGCGCAAAAGAAAGCTTACCCGAATGCGAAAGTGCTTGTGCACCCAGAGTGTTTGCCGTCTGTTGTTGAACTTGCAGACCAAGTGCTTTCTACAACTGGAATTTGTGAGTTTGTAAATTCCAGTGCTGATATAGAATTTATTATTGGAACAGAAACAAATATTCTACACCGTTTAAGTAAAGAAAATCCGAATAAAAAGTTTTATCCGCTTTATGATGGCGCAATATGCCCTAATATGCGTAAAAACTCGCTTGAGAAAGTTCTTTTTGCTTTAGAAGAAATGAAAACAATCGTTAGTGTAGACCCCGAAGTGAGCAGTGCGGCAAAAAAGTCGTTAGATAAAATGTTGCAATATATTGAAAAATAGATTTTTTGTCATCTCGAGGAGCGAAGCGACGAGAGATCTTTCTTAAAAGTGCAAATTAAAAACAAGATACCTCATCCAGCCATCGTCGGGATTCGGTATGACACCATTTATACAAGCCTTATTTCAATTATAAAGAAAAACCACTTACGCTAATTAAAGTGTAAGTGGTTTAGTTTTTGTTATAAGCCGACGAGAGGACTTGAACCTCCGACCTATGGTTTACAAAACCATTGCTCTACCAGCTGAGCTACATCGGCACAATTACCTTGTGAAATATTTTACCACAAACAAGCCAATTAAATCAATTTATGCCGTTTTTGTTCTTATAGAGTGTAGTAAAACTGCCGCGGCACAAGAAGCATTAAGCGATGAAACTTTTGGCGAATGTGTTATAGATACAAGTGCATCGCAGTTATCTTTCATAATTTTTCTAACGCCATAACCCTCGCTTCCAATTACAAGCACAAGCGGGAAAGATAAAAATGTTTTCTCAAGTGCTTGTTCACCTGCTTCTGCCCCAATTATATAAAAACCCAAATCTTTTAATTTTCTTAGTGCCTCTGCACTGTTTGAAACCCTTGCTACAGGTATTAGCGCAGTTGTGCCTGCCGATGCCTTTACAACAACATCAGTTATGCCGGCACCACGCCACTTAGGTATTATTACAGCGCTTGCTTCAAACGCGGCGGCATTGCGTATTATTGCCCCAAGGTTGTGCGGGTCTTCAATTTCGTCTAAAACCACAAGAATGCCATTTTTTGCTTCCATTGCTTTTTGCGCCGCTTCTTCAAGTTCAATATATTGCAATGGCGCAATTTCTGCCAAAACCCCTTGTGAGTTTTCAACACCATCTACATCGGCCGCTTCGGATACGACAAAGTGCAATGGGACTTTTTTGTTTTTAGCAAGTTTGATTATTTCTTCAATTATACTGCCATGTGCTGTTTTAGAAATAATAACTTTGTTTACAACAACAGAGTCCGACGCAAGAGCTTCTTTAACTGGGTTTCTGCCAAATATTTTATCCATTAGTTTTTTTATACAGCACAACTGTGCCGCCCGATTTATCTTCAACTTTATAACCAAGGTCTTCTATTTGTTTTCTTAAGTTATCGGAGTCAGCCCAGCGTTTTTGGTTGCGCGCTTCCTGCCTTGCTTCGGATAATTTTAACACTTCTTGTGGGATAGAAGAGTTTGAATTTAAGTTTATTCCAAGGCGATCTTGTAATAGAAGCTTTAATGTTGCGTAAGCATTAGAAAGCCATTTCTTATTGCTTTGCATGCTTGGTAAAAGTGCTTCGTTTTTAAGTTTATGAATTACCGCAATTGCCTTTTCGGTGCTAAAGTCATCGTTCATTGCATTGTTAAAATCATCAACATATTCTTTAATCGGGGTAGCTTGTGCCAAAGTTGTAGTTTGCATTATTTTTTCGCATAGCTCGTCTATTCCTTTGAGGGCAGTTTGTGCCTGTGTAATTTTATCATCTGAAAAATCTATAGGAGAGCGGTAGTGTTGGCTTAATAGAAAATAGCGCACCGCGCGAGGCTCAAACTTTGCAAAAATGTCTTCCAGTGTAAAAAAATTGCCAAGCGATTTTGACATTTTTTCTTTGTTAATCGTAACAAAACCATTATGCATCCAGTATTTTACAAACTGCTTTCCTGTTGCGGCTTCGCTTTGGGCAATTTCATTTTCGTGGTGCGGGAAAATTAAATCTTGTCCGCCGCCGTGAATGTCAATTTGGTCACCAAGCGATTGAGCCGACATTACTGAACACTCAATATGCCAGCCCGGTCTGCCTTTGCCCCACGGGCTTTGCCATGAGCAGTCAGCTGGTTCATTTTCTTTTTTTCTTTTCCATAGCGCAAAATCAAGCGGGTCATTTTTTTCTTCATCAATGCTTACTCTTGCGCCTGACTTAATATCATCAAGAGATCTTTTAGAAAGCTTTCCATAACCGTCAAACTTGCGCACTGAAAAGTAAACATCGCCGTTTTTTTCGTAGGCATAGCCCTTTTCAATTAGCTTTGAAACAAACTCAATTATTTGAGGTATTTTCTCGGAAACACGAGGATACTCATCAGCCCTTAAAATGTTTAGTTTATCCATTTGTTTAAAATAATCCACAATGTTTGCGTTTGCAACTTCTATCGCGCTTAGTTTTGTATCAATAGCGCGCTTAATTATTTTATCGTCAATATCGGTAAAGTTTTGCACATACTTTAATGTGTATCCGCTTTGCATTAGGTGCCTGCGAATTGTGTCAAAAACCACATAGGCGCGTGCGTGCCCAAGGTGGCATTTATCATATGGTGTAACGCCGCAAACATAAATGCTTATATGGCCTTTTTTAATAGGGACAAACTCTTCTTTTTTGCCAGATAAAGTATTGTGGATGGTTATGGTCATATTATTTTTTTGAGTTCACAGCTATTATTGTTGCAATTGCAATTGCCGCAATGCCTTCTTTACGACCTACAAAGCCCATTTTTTCATTTGTTGTTGCTTTAAGCCCAACCTTATTTACTTTTAAATTAAGGGCTTTTGCAATATTTTCTTTCATTTTTTTAATATATGGGGATATTTTTGGCGCTTCACAAATAAGGGTGGAGTCAACATTATTTACAGTAAATTTTTCTTTTTTAAGAATTTTGTTTACTTCCAATAGCAGTTCAATGCTGGAAGCTCCTTTGTACTTTTTGTTTGTGTTTGGAAAGTAATGGCCTATATCGCTTAGTCCGGCAGCACCTAATATGGCATCCATAATAGCGTGCACAAGCACATCGGCATCGCTATGCCCATCTAAGCCATTAGTTTTGCTTATTAAATGCCCGCCTAAAATAAGCTTTCTATTTTTTTTGAACCTGTGCGCGTCGTAGCCAATTCCTGCGAACATTAAATAATCCTTTTTGCCGCAATTATTTTTGCAAGTAGCATATCTTCTTTTGTTGTAATTTTAAAGTTGTTTTTTTCTCCGAGGATTAGAACCGGTTTAATACCAATAGATTCAACCGCGCTTGCGTCGTCGGTTATTTCAAAGTTTTTGTTTTTCTTATATGCGTTTTCAATTAGTTCGCGTTTAAATGTCTGAGGTGTTTGGGCAAGCCAGATGTTTGCGCGAGATAAGGTTTTACTTACCCTAAAACCGTCTTTTGAGTATTTAACTGTGTCTTGCGCGGGTATTGCGGCAATTGCCGCACCATTTTTTTGTGCTGCAATTTGTATGGCACAAATAAGTTTTGTGCTAACAAAAGGCCTTGCGGCGTCGTGGATTGTTACAAATTTTACACTGGACTTAAGCTTTTGCAATCCAGACATTACTGAATTTATGCGTTCATCACCTGATAGAGCAAATGTGAAATTGTATTTTTTTGAAAGTTTGGAGTATTTTTTATGGTAGCTTGTTGGCGCAACAACAATTAACTGCCCAAACAAATTGGTTTTATTAAATGCAATTACACTCCATAAAAAAACAGCTTTATTACCAAGAGATAGGAATTGTTTTGGAGTTTTGCCTCCAAGACGCAGGCCTTTGCCACCTGCGACAATTATTGCGATATTAAAATTTTTGTTAGTTTTACTCATTTGATTTTGCAAAAATCATTTTTCCGCTTTGGGTTTGGTATATAGAGCTAACAGTCGCATCAATCCGTTTTCCAACAAGTTTTTTTGCTTCTTCAACCACAACAACCGTGCCATCGTCAAAGTAGCCAAGCCCTTGGTTTCTTTCACGACCTTCTTTTGCAATAAAAATTTTTATTTCTTCTCCAGGCAGGTAAATTGGTCTGAGTGCTTTTGAAAGGTCTGTTAGGTTTAAAACTTCTACGCTTTTTGTTATAGCAAGTTTTTGTGTTTGAAAGTCAGTAGTAATTAGTGTGCAGTGGTTAATTTGTGCACTGTGTACAAGTCCTTCAATAGTTTTTAAATTTGAAAGGGGAAATGATTTTATTTCAATTTGAAGGTTTTTGTTTTTCTTAAGCTCATCAATTACACGTATTCCTCTTTTTGCAGTATTTTTCTCGGTTTGGTTCGTTGATGTGAGTTTACTTTTTAAGTCATCAACAAATTGTTTTGAAATTAAAATTTTACCGTCAATAAATTTATAAGATGCAAGCTCAAGCACTCTGCCATCTAAAATAGCGTTTAGGTCTAATAAATATAGCGATTTCTTTTTTGCTTTTGTTGAAACTTTTGCAATAAATATAAGTGCAACTATTAGTGAAGATACAAGTGAGTTAGGGATATTGTTTGAAAGTGCGTAGTAAATTGCACCAACGGCAATAATTATAATAACTTTTACTATAAAGTTCATTTCTTCATTGCCTCAATGAGTGCTTTTCTCATAACTTCAACAGGGGCTTTTTTACCGGTCCAAAGTTCAAAGCCCTTTACACCCTGCATTAAAAGCATTCCAAGCCCGCCGCTTGAGATCGCTTTTGCCGCTTTTGCAAGCTTAATAAACTCGGTTTCTCTATTATATATTACATCGTAATAAAAACATTTTTTTGTAAACATATCTTTTGGCAAAACAGATGGGTCACCTTTATGCATACCAATAGGTGTTGCATTTACGCATAGGTTAAGCTCTTCTTTTATTTTTTTAAAATCATTTTGTGTAATTATTTTACAGTTCTTTACCTTTTTTACCAAAGATGAGGCCTTATTGGTATCTATTTCTAAAAGATAAATTCTTTTTATTCCGTTTAACTCTAATGCGGCAGCAATTGCCTTGCCAACGCCACCTGCGCCTAAAAGCAAAGCTGTTTTACCTTTTGGTATAAAACCATTAACTTTAAGGTCTTCTATAAAACCTGGAGCGTCGGTATTGTAGCCGCAAAGAATTCCATTTTTGTTAATTATCGTATTTATGCTGCCGATTTTTTTTGCTGTTTTGTCAATCTTATCTACAAACTTCATTGCCATTTCTTTGTGAGGTACGGTTATGTTTATCGCACATATATTAAGTTCTTTAATTGATTTAATTGCATCTTTAAGTGCACTAGGAGCAACTTCAAACGGGTAGTAAGCATAATTTAGCCCAAGTGCCTTATATGCCGCATTGTGCATATAAGGCGAGAGTGTATGACCAATTGGGTATCCAAAAATTCCTGTAATTTTTGCTTGCGTAGTAACTTTCAAGTGTTTGCTCCAATAGTAAATTTACATTGAAAATTTAGCATAAATACGAGTAAAAATCAAATTTGAAGGCAGAGGTTTTAAGGGCTATTGTTTGCAAAATGAAGTCATTTATTTGCCATGGAATTAACTTTAAAAATTCAGCTAACTGCGTTGATGTTATAAAAGGTTTTGCAACAAATCATATGATGGCTTTTGCAAAAAATCAAAATTTTACAAAAATACTATTAGAGGCTCTTGTTAATGGCCCACTTATTTTAAGGGAGATATTAGTAAAATCCATTGGAGAAAACGAAGGAATGAGCAAGGCAATGTTAAGCTATATCAGGCACTGTATTGTTAAAAAAGAAATTAGGGATGTTAACCCTGAACATCTTATGATAAATATTGTTGGAATGAATCTTATTTATTTTATAAGCGCGCCAATTGCTCTTGGTTTATCTGAAGTTGGTAAATTCCGCCGTGGTATGGGTATAGCTATAATCGGCGGTTTGATAGGCTCAACATTTTTGTCGCTAGTTGTTGTTCCTGCAGTGTTCGATTATATTGATGGTTTTAGGTTGTGGACAAGAAAATTATTTCACAGACCAGCGTTAAGAGAAATTAATAAAATAAACAGTAATATAGAAGTTTAACCTCAATTATGTTATAATAAGCAAAGCAGTCAAACTTTGTAAGGCACAAAATAGCGGAGAGATTATGAACCTATTAGATATTTTTTCAAAAGTTTTTATGGATAAAGAGTTTAAGGAAAATGTAAACTTTTTTAGCACAATAGCTTTGTTTAAGGGGCTTTCTATAAAGAGCCTTGGTAAACTTGTTAGTGTCGCGCATAAAAAAACCTATTTTTCAGGAGAAACAGTTTTTGAACAGGGGCAAGTGGGGCGTGTTCTTTACATTGTAAAATCTGGCGGAGTATCTGTAACTAAAAACGCTCAAAAAATTTCATCTTATAGTGTTGGGGAATCTTTTGGCGAGGTTGCTATGCTTGAAGAACTACCAAGAACCGCAACTATAGTTTGCGATACCGATACAGAACTTTATTTAATTTATAAAGTTAAATATGACTCATTTATTGAGCAGTATCCAAAAGCAGGTTTAACACTTTTTAAAAATCTGGCATTGTCCATATCCGCAAAGTTAAGAAACTGCTTAGACAAATTAGACAAAAGTTTTAAAAAGGATTAATAAGTGCAAAATATTTCCTTGAGATCACTTTTCATTGTTGGTTTCTTGATGACAGCAGTAGGTGTCGTTATATTTTTACTAAAAGGTATTTTATTACCATTTTTGTTAGCTGGTTTACTTGCATATTTCCTCTCGCCAATAATATCAAAGTTACAAGCACTGGGATTTAAAAGACAAGTGGCTGTTTTAATATTGTTTAGTGTATTCCTTGTTGTTTTTAGTGCAACTGTATATTTTATTTTTCCAGCTGTTGTTAGACAAGGAACATCGCTTAAAAACAAAATGCCAGAGTACTCACAAAAAATTAAAAACTCATTTTATAACCTTGAACGAGAAGTGGAAAACAAATTGCCATTTGCTCAAAAAGCAAAGTTTGTTGATGATGTTGAACAAAGAATAAATACATTTATTTATGAACAAAAGAGTCATTTGCCAAGTTACCTGCTCCGGTTTTTTTCTATTTTTTCACTTTTTGTGTTAATACCAATGCTTACTTTTTTTATGCTTTTAGTTTCTGGCGGACTATTTGATAGTATGCTTAGGTATTTACCAACTAAATATGCCGAGCGCGGGTTAGGCCTGCTTTATGAGATAGATGAGATGCTCGGCAGGTATATAAGAGGTCAATTAATTGAGGTGCTATTTGTTGGAATTTTATCTACAATTGGTTTATTACTTTTGGGTATAAACTACGCTTTGTTAATTGGATCTGTTGCCGGAATATTTAATGTGATTCCATATTTGGGCCCGGTTGCTGGCACAATACCCGCGGTTGTAGTGGGTTTTATGGAATATCAAAATTTTGCAATAGTCCTAAAGGTTATTTTAATGTTTATTGTAGTTCAGTATCTTGACAATCATATTATTCAGCCAATTGTTATTGGCCAGGGTGTTAAGTTAAGCCCTGTTGCAATAATATTTTCCGTAATGGCAGGTGCTCAACTATTTGGTTTTCTAGGAATACTTTTTGCTGTTCCTTTTGCCGGTATGATAAAGGTAGTGTTTATTGTTTTATTTAGAAAGCCGGCCATTAGTTCAGATTGTCAGAAAATGCTTCTTTAATTTATTTAATTCAATTACCTGCATCCTTTAATCTTTTTAATTTTATGCCAAATAAAGTAAATAACGAGACCAATCAATAGCGTTCCTATAAGCAATTCGTATTTTCTGTAATAAACTTCAAGCTTGCTCCAGTTGCTTCCAAGTATAAAGCCAATGTTGGCAAGTATAAAAGACCAGATAATAGCGCCTATAAGTGTAAGATATGAAAACTTCCACAAATTCATTTTTGCTATTCCGCAGGGAAGGGAAATAAAAGTTCTTACAATTGGCATCAGTCGTGAAAAAAAAGCAATACTTTCTCCATATTTTTTAAACCATTTCATTGACTTGTCAAACTCATCCTCACTTACAAGAATAAACTTGCCATACTTTTTAATAAGTGTTCTAACAAAGTGTTCTTGCCCCCAAAAGCCAAGCCAGTAAGCAAGCAATGAGCCAATAAGGTTTGCAAACCCGCCAACTAAGCAAAGAGTAAACAGGCTCATCTTGCCCTCTGATGCCAAAAAACCGCTGAAGGTCATAGTAATTTCAGATGGAATTGGAATTAAAGCCGATTCAAAAGTCATAAGCGTAAAAACACCGAAATACCCGCTTGCCTCAATGATTTTAACTATTAAAAGTGTAAGAAATTCAACTATATGATGCATAAGTTCGTGAATTTTAAATGATTTTTCTCTAAAAAGCAAAGTTTATTTATATAAATCTTTAAGATTAATAATTGAAATTTGGTTTAGTAAATATAAAATTGAAAATAAATTGACTTGGGTGTGTAACTTTTATAAAATTACCGAGCAATAAAAAATCTTTCCGAAAAATAATATTTAAATGGAGGGCGCGATGTCAGGTATTGAATTAACCGATTTGAACTTTGATACTGAAGTGATAAAGTCAAATATCCCGGTTCTTGTAGATTTTTGGGCTCCATGGTGCGGACCTTGTAAAATGATTGCTCCTGTAATTGAGGAGCTGGCAAATGAATATGCCTCTAAAATAAAAGTTGGTAAAGTAAATACCGACAATAATATGAATACTTCAACAAAGTATCAGATAGCATCTATCCCAACGATAATTTTCTTTAAAGGTGGCCTGCCAGTGCAGAAAATTGTTGGTTTTAAGCCAAAGACGGAGCTTAAAAAAATATTAGATGGTTTGCTTTAATATGCCTATATCGCCACATCTTCCTGAAAATATTTACGATATTATAATTATTGGCGGCGGTCCAGCTGGTCTTACTGCCGGTATTTATGCTTCTCGTGCCCGTATGAAAACATTGCTTATTGAAAAAATGGGTTGTGGCGGTAATGCCGCTTTAACTGATTGGATAGAAAATTATCCGAGCATGCCAGATGGAATAAGTGGATTTGAGCTTGCACAAAAAATGGAGCAACAGGCAAGAAAGTTTGGCACAGAAATTGTTTATGAAGAGTTTATAAAAGTAAAAGATACCGGTATTTATAAAATTGTAAAAACTACAGAAAAAGAGTACGACGCCATAGCCATAATAATTGCAACAGGCGCGGAATACAAAAGCTTGGGTGTTCCGGGTGAAGAAGAGTTTCGTGGTAAAGGGGTTTCTTATTGTGCAACTTGCGATGGTGCATTTTTTAAAGACAAAGATATAGTTGTTGCTGGTGGCGGGAACTCTGCATTTCAAGAAGCCATATTTTTAACTCGTTTTGCAAAAACTGTAACCATTGTTCACCGTCGTGACACTTTCAGGGCAATGCCTATTTTACAAGAGCGTGCAAAAGCAGATGCAAAAATTAAATTTGTTGTAAACTCTATAATTGAGCGCATAGAGGGAAATGAAAAAGTTGAAAGAATTGTTTTAAAAAATACAATAACAGGCCAAAATAGTGTGCTTAATGCCGATGGTATTTTTATATTTATTGGTTTTGCGCCTGCAACCGAATACCTAAAAGGTGTAATTGAGTTAGACACTATAGGTCATATTATCTCAGATAGTACAATGAACACCTCAAGTAATGGCATTTTTGCCTGTGGTGATGCTCGTAAGAAAACGCTCAGGCAGATTATTACTGCGGCAAGTGACGGTGCAATTGCCGCGCACAGCGCACAGGAATATGTTGAGCACATAAAAAATCAGTATCTCGCCGTAAAATAACCATCCTAAATAAAAAAACTTTTGAAAGCGAACCTTATGCCAAAATTCTACATAGTTGACGGCAATTCTTACATACATAGAGCATATCATGCTCTGCCGCCGCTAAACACAAGCAATGGTGTTGCGGTAAATGCCGTTTACGGCTTTATGCGTATGCTAATAAAAACAATACACAACGCAAAGCCAGATTATGTGGCTATCTGTTTTGACCATCCATCCAAAAATTTTAGACACACAGCATTTCCGGCTTATAAAGCCCATAGAAAAGAGCTTGACCCTGAGCTAATAACTCAAATGCCTATAGCGCGTGAGGCTGCTGCGGCATTGAATTTTCCAGTAGTAGAGAAAGAAGGATACGAGGCCGATGATTTAATAGCAACCCTTGCTTTGTGCGCCAGTAAACAAGGAGTTGATGTTGTAATAGTAACAAGTGACAAAGATGCCCTGCAATTGGTAAATGAAAAAATAAAAGTTTTAGATGATATGAAACATATAATGTACGATGCGCAAAAGGTTAATGATCGCTTTGGTTTGCCTCCAGAAAAGCTTAAAGATTATTTTGCATTAATGGGTGATTCTTCAGATAACATTCCTGGTGTAAGGGGTGTTGGTGAAAAAACCGCCCTTAAGCTAATTTCTACATTTGGTTCCATTGAGGAATTATTCAAAAGAGTAAATGAGCTTGAAGGAAGAGTAAAAGATTTAGTTTCAACGCAAAAAGATATGGCATATTTAAGTAAAGAACTTTTCACATTAAAAGAAATTCCAGATATTTGCATGCCCTGGAGTGAGTGCAAAATGAGTGAGCCGAACCAAGAGGTACTAAAAGAATTTTTGCGTAAATATGAATTTACAAAATTTTTAAATGAGATATATCCGCAAAAAAATAATACACAATTAAATAAAATAACAGCTTTGCAAGAAGAACCAGAAGAGGCATTTTCTCGGTTAACTTGTGATTGTAAAGATATTTCAAGTTTAGATCTGTTTAAAGAAAGTATATGCTCAATGTGTTCTAATAAAACAGTTTTTATAAATTTGGATATTCTTAACGGTGTTGCACTATCAGATTCAAATACTTATTGGCATATTTCAAATGAGTTATTTAGCCACCACGATTTTAAGGAAGTGTTTTCTGAATTGTTGAAAAGCAGTGATGTTTTATTTGTCGGCTATGACCTTAAAAAACTTTTTAAAGTATTTATTGAACATTCATTATCTATACCAATAAATATATTTGATATAGGGCTTGGGGCTTATTGTATTAACCCATCAAATTCCACTTATACTCTTGATGCAATTGCTCAACAGTATTTAAAAGTTAAACTTGAAAAAAATGAAACCGAAATAGAGAATAAATCTGCGCAAAATAATTTATGTGTAAATTTAAAAGCAGTTGTGGGTCTTTACAGTATTTTGCAGCAACAGCTAATCATAAACACATCAGACAAGCTTTTTTATAATGTTGAAATGCCATTAATTGAAGTGCTTGCTCAAATGGAAGAAACCGGCCTGCGTGTAGATAGGGAACACTTAAGCAAACTTTCAGTTATTTTTACTGCCGAAATTTCCAGAATAGAAAAAGAAGTTTACGCTTTAGCAGGAGAGGAGTTTAACCTTAATTCTCCAAAACAGGTTTCGCACATACTCTTTGACAAGCTAATGTTACCACAGTCAAAAAAAACAAAAACAGGCTCATATCAAACCAACGAAGAGGTTCTTTTAGAACTTGCTTCAATGCATGAAATTCCAAATAAAATTTTAGAGTACAGGGAAATAGCCAAATTAAAATCAACTTATGTGGATGTATTAAGTGCTTTGTGCACAGATAGCAATTGCCGCATACGGGCAAATTTTTTACAAACTGGTACAGCAACCGGGCGACTCTCTTGCATAAACCCAAACTTGCAAAATATACCGGTGCGTAGCAAACTTGGTAACGAAATACGCAAAGCATTTATACCTGAGGATGATTTTATTTTTGTATCTTCAGATTACTCACAAATAGATTTGCGTGCTCTTGCTCATCTGTCAGAAGATAAAGGGCTATTAGAGGCATTTAGAAATGGTGTTGATATACATACAGCTACCGCCGCGCGTATTTTTAATAAATCAGAACTTGAAGTAACGCAGAAAGAACGCAGTGCGGCAAAAACAATAAACTTTGGTGTTGTATATGGAATATCTCCATTTGGTTTGTCAAAACAATTAGGTATGCCGGCATCGCAAGCGAAAATATTTATTGAAGAGTACTTCAACCGTTACCCAGGTGTGCGTTTGTGGCAAGAAAAAATAATCGCGCAGGCAAAGGTAAACGGTTTTGTAAAAACACTGCTTGGAAGAAAGCGTTACATTCCAGAAATCAATTCTAAAAATGGCCAGATAAGGGCGTTCGCACAGCGTATTGCTATTAATACGCCGGTGCAGGGAACTTCATCAGATATAATTAAAGTAGCAATGGTAAATATTTATAAAAAACTAAAAGAAAGTAGAATCGGTGCAAAAATGCTTGTGCAGGTTCACGACGACCTACTATTTGAAGTTCCAAAAAAACATTCTGCAGAGTTAGAGGTATTAATTAAACAAGAGATGGAAAATGCCGTTAAACTTTGCGTGCCAGTAGTGGTAGAGATAAAAAAAGGAGGTAACTGGGGTGAACTGCAACAATAAAAAACAATTTTCAAAGAATATAGTTTTGGGCCTTAGCGGTGGTCTTGCCTGTGGAAAAAGCACTGCCGCAAAATATTTTGTAAAAAATGGCGCAAAGTTAATTGATGCAGATTTGATTGCAAAAGAAATTTTAGATGTGTCTGGGGAAGGTTACAAAAAAGTCATTAAATATTTGGGGGTAGAAGTATTAAATAAAGATAGGTCAATTAACAGGGAAATTCTTTTGAAAAGAGTGGCAAGAAATAAAAAAGACCTTAATGCTCTAAATAATATTACACATCCTTTGATACTATCTCAAATTTCAAAAATAATTAAAAAGTTTATAAAAAGTGGCGCAAAACTAATAGTTGTTGACGCTCCGTTACTTTTTGAGAGTGGGCTTAATAAGAAGGTTGATTTTACTGTTGTTGTTAGTTCAAAGTTAATTAAGCGCATTGAGCGTATTTGTGAGTCAAACAAAATGTCCATCAGTGTGTTCAATAAGCTTCGTAGGGTGCAAATGCCTTTAAAAGAAAAATGCAAACTCGCCGACTTTATAATTTTAAATAATGAGAGCCTTTCTTATTTAGAAAACCAAGTAAAAAATATAACAAAGCTCTTGCTTAATAGATATGCTAAGTAGTAATAATTTGTAAATATGTTATTTTAATTTGACAAAAAAAATAAATTTTGTATAATCAGTGCGCAGTTAACTTTTCAAGTTGTTTCTTCTAAAAATAATCTTAACATCTTTGAAACATTATCAGTTCAAAAAATCAAAAAAATATTTAATGTATAAAACTGCGAAATCCGGGTTAAAACCGCAAAACAAAATCTACCTGTGAACCTAAACCTTAAAAACTCAAAAAAAAGCTGGAGGCTTTAATGGAGAAATCCTTGGATGTTAGCGTTTTGTCTAAACGCACGATGAGCGAACTTGCAACAATCGCGAAAGATCTTAAAATTGAAACTGTTACAGGGCTTAGAAAACAAGAGCTAATCGCAAAAATTCTTGAAGCCCAAACAAAAGAAAATAATTTGGTTTACGATGAGGGAGTTCTTGAAATTCTTCCAGATGGGTTTGGTTTTTTGCGCTCACCAAATTACAATTATCTTCCAGGTCCAGATGATATATATGTTTCTCCTTCACAAATAAAAAAGTTTGCTTTGCGCAAAGGTGACACAGTTGCCGGTTATGTGCGCCCTCCAAAAGAGCAGGAGAGGTTTTTTGCTCTTTTGCAAGTAAAATCTGTAAACGGTCAGGACTTAGAAAATATTCGTGAGCGCTCACTCTTTGATAACCTTACCCCGCTTTATCCAAACAGAAGAATTATTCTTGAAACCACAAAAGATGAAATGTCAACAAGGATTTTAGACCTTATTGCGCCAATTGGTATGGGGCAAAGAATGCTCATTAATGCTGCTCCAAAGACCGGCAAAACCGTTCTTATTCAAAAAATTGCAAACGCAATAACACAAAACCATCCTGAAATTGTGCTTATGGTTTTACTCATAGATGAAAGGCCTGAAGAGGTTACCGATATGCAGCGCTCTGTTAAAGGAGAGGTTATATCTTCAACTTTTGACGAACCGGCTGAAAGGCATATCCAGGTAGCTGAAATGGTTATTGAAAAGGCAAAAAGATTAGTTGAGCATGCGAGAGATGTTGTTATTCTTCTTGACTCGGTAACACGCCTTGCAAGAGCATACAATACCACAATGCCTTCAAGCGGCAGGGTGCTTTCTGGTGGTTTAGATTCAAATGCCCTGCAGAGGCCAAAACGGTTTTTTGGCGCGGCAAGAAACATTGAAGAGGGCGGTAGTTTAACAATTATCGCAACTTCATTAATTGAAACTGGCAGTAGAATGGATGATGTTATTTTTGAAGAGTTCAAAGGCACAGGCAATAGCGAAGTTTACCTTGATAGAAAACTTGCGGAAAGGCGTACTTTCCCTGCAATGGATATTACCCGCTCAGGAACCAGAAAAGAGGAATTGTTACTTTCTGAAAATGAGTTAAATAAAATATGGGTTCTGCGTAAAATACTTCCAAACAGCGCAGTAGATGCCATGAATTTTGTTTTAGAAAGAATGATGGCCACAAAATCAAATAAAGATTTCATTAAAACTATGGAAGAGTCAAGTTTTGCCGCAGTTAAGCATGGTTAGTTTTTATTGACAATCTAGTCGTTTTTTGCAATAATTTGCCAGTAAAAAGCCACGCCGCAAAGGCGGGGTGTGACATAAATGTTTTCTTACAACTTAGGAAAGGGTTTAGCGTAGTCCCGCTGTTGGCGGGACAAGCGACGATGTAATGGGAAAACCATGGGTTTTCCCTTGTAGAGTGGTTTGGCGAAATCATATTAGCCAAACCAAGTATGAACGAAGTGAATACTAAGTCCACCGACAGGTGAGACGCGATATAGGAGCTTGTAATGCGCGAAGGAATACACCCAGAATATGTTGATTCAATCGTAACCTGTGCTTGTGGTTACACTTTTAAAACCCGTTCCACAAAGCCAGTCATTCGCCTTGAAATTTGCTCTAATTGCCATCCATTTTTCACTGGTAAGCAAAAACTTCTTGACAGTGCCGGCCGTGTTGAGCGCTTCCAAAAGCGTTTTGCGAAAACAGATGGGAAAACAGTTGTGAAAAAAGTAGATGAAACAAAGAAAAGAGTGCAAAAAGTTCCTAAGGGTAAAGTTTTTACGCTAGGTTCAAGAAAGAAGAAAGTTGTGGTAAAAAAAGAAGCAGCCCCAGCCGCAAAAGCGAAGTAGTTAGGCACATTTAGAAATTCAAGGCAGAGTTATTAAAACAACTCTGCCTTTTTTATTGTATTTGACCCAAATTTTACAATGGGTTTTAGAGGTAATTAGTTATGTTAGAAAAAAAACTTGATGCATTAAAAAAACGTTATGATGAACTTGGCAGTCTGCTAAGTTCCGTTGAAGTTGCCAATAAACCAGAACTTTTAAGGCAGTACTCCATGGAGCATTCAAGGTTAGTATCAATAATTGAACTTTCAAATGCTTATGCTGAAGTTAAAAAAGAAATAGCTGGTCTTAACGAGCTAAAAAATTCATCAGATGATGAAATGAAGGCATTGGCAGATGCGGAGCATCCCGCTCTTATAGATAAACTTAAAAATATTGAATCTGAGCTTAAAATTGCTTTGTTGCCAATAGATCCGAATGCCGACAAAAATGTGATTGTTGAAATTAGGGCTGGAACCGGCGGGGAAGAGTCAGCACTTTTCGTAGGAGAGCTTTTTAGAATGTACTGCCGCTATGCGGAAATGAAAAAATGGAAAATTGAAATAATGGATAGCAACCCAACGGGGCTTGGTGGTTTTAAAGAAGTTGTATTTGGAATATCGGGTGCTAAAGTTTGGAGTTATTTAAAATTTGAACGCGGCACACATAGGGTTCAACGAGTTCCGGAAACAGAATCCTCTGGCAGGGTTCATACATCAGCAATTACAGTTGCAGTTTTACCAGAAGCAGATGAGGTTGATATAGAAATAAAAACTGAAGATTTACGCATTGATACTTACCGTGCTTCAGGCGCCGGCGGCCAGCATATAAATAAAACCGATTCTGCAATAAGAATAACACATATTCCAACCAATATTGTTGTTTCTTGCCAAGATGAACGCAGCCAAATAAAAAACCGAGCTAAAGCAATGAAGGTTTTGCGTTCTAAATTACTTGAAGCAAAAATGCTTGCGCAAGAACAAGCAGTAATGAAAGATCGTCGCCAGCAGGTAGGCAGCGGAGACAGGTCTGAAAAAATTCGTACTTATAATTACCCACAAAATAGAATTACAGACCATAGAATTAATTTAAGCCTGTATAATTTAAAAGAAGTTCTTGAAGGTGAGCTTGATGATATTATTGAAAAATTAATAAAAGCCGACCAAGAAGCTCAACTAAATGACAACAAATAATAAAACAGTTTTAGATAGTTGGACAATTGCGCGCCTGCTTGATTGGACACAAGGTTATTTTTTAAAAAATGGTATAGAGAGTGCTCGCATAGATGCAGAACTATTGCTTAGCAGTGTTGTAAAATGCAAGAGAATGGAGCTTTCATTAAATGCCTTTGAAATTGTTTCACGCTCAGATCTTGAACATTTTAAGATTATAATAGAAAGAAGGAAGAATAAAGAACCTATTGCATACATTTTAGGCAATAGTGAGTTTATGGGTTTAAATCTTTTTGTAACTAAAGAAACTTTAATACCCCGCAGCGAAACTGAAATTGTTGTAGAGGCGGCCTCAGAAGAGATAAAAAACAATAATTTACAAATCGCTATAGATATGTGCACAGGTTCTGGTAACATTGCAATTTCACTTGCAAAACTAACAAATTTAAAAACTATTTATGCCTGCGATATAAGCAAAGAGGCACTTTTAGTTGCAAATAAAAATGCCGCAAATCATGGGGTTCTTGGGAAGGTCGTAACACGCTCTGGGAACCTTTTTAATGCTTTAGAGTTTGAACAAATAAAAAAGAAAGTGGATGTTGTAATATCAAACCCGCCATACATAAGCCAAGAAGAGTTTTCAGCGCTTGCTCCGGAACTCTTATATGAACCTAAAAATGCCCTTTTAGCAGGTGAAGATGCTACAATCTATTACAGAAGAATATTTTCTGATGCAAGAGAGTACCTGTGCACAAATGGACTTATTATATTTGAGTTAAGCGCCACAAAAAGTAAAGAAATAGTGGCTCTTGCAGATGATTATGGTTATAAAAAAATAAAAGTAATAAATGATTACGCTGGACTCAAACGCGTATTCATCGGGAGACTAAATGGATAAAATTATTATCTTTGGAGGCAAAAGGTTAACAGGCAGTATAACTATATCCGGCTCAAAGAACTCAGCATTGCCAATTTTAATTGCAACATTGCTAACCGATGAAGCTTGTGTAATTGAAAATGTTCCCAACCTTGCCGATATTAGAACCACATTATTTCTATTGGAGTATTTGGGGAAGAAAGTGGAAAAACGCGGCAGCATAGTTTATGTAGAAAACTCATCAAAACTAAAACATGATGCTCCTTATGACCTTGTGCGTAAAATGCGTGCAAGCATTTTGGTTATGGGGCCATTGCTTGCCAGGCTTGGCAAAGTAAATGTTTCACTACCCGGCGGGTGTGCCATAGGGGCAAGGCCTATAGATATTCATTTGTCTGCTTTTAAATCCCTTGGGGCAAAAATAAAATTGAGCGGCGGTTATGTTTTAATGAATTGCTCAAAACTTGTAGGTTCTGTTATAAATTTTCGTTTTCCAAGTGTTGGGGCAACAGAAAATATTTTGCTTGCAAGCGTTTTAGCTAAAGGGCATACTGTTATAAAAAATCCAGCCCGCGAGCCGGAAATTGTTGATTTGGCAAATGCACTCAATAAAATGGGAGCAAAAATAACCGGAGCTGGCAGCAGCATTATAAAAATACAGGGTGTCAAAAAACTTTCATGCCTTAAACATCGTGTGATAGCAGATAGAATTGAATGTGCCACTTATATGATTGCCTCTGCAATTACGGGTGGTGATGTTATATTAAAAGAAGCTCATATAGGGCATATGCGCTCAATTATAGAAAAGCTTAAAAAAGTTGGGGTTAAGTTTGAAAATGTGAAAGATGGTCTGCGTGTAAAGGCGACAAATTTACTAAAAGCTGTATCGATAAAAACAGGGGTATATCCGGCATTTCCCACCGATGTACAGGCACAATGGATGGCTTTACTTAGTGTTGCCAATGGCAAGGCAGATATTACGGAGATGGTTTTTGAGAACAGGTTTTTGCATGCTGTTGAGCTTCAGCGCCTTGGAGCAAACATTAAAATAGAAGGTAATAAGGTTTTAGTTAGCGGTGTAAAAAAGCTTTCTGGCGCGCCTGTTATGGTGTCAGATTTGCGCGCAGGGGCGGCACTTGTGCTTGCCGGTTTAGTGGCACAGGGCAAAACAGAAGTCAATAGAATTTATCATTTAGACCGTGGTTATGAAAAATTAGAAGTAAAGTTAAGGAAACTCGGGGCAAACATTAAGCGTGTTTCCGTTTGAGCCGTTAATAACATTTATAGTATAATCTAACAACTATGAAAAATAAAAATATATCAGCTTATGTGGCAGAAATTATTAATTATGTTGCCAAATATGGTGACAGAGCTCTTATGTCAATGACTCTTAAGTACGATGGCATAAAACTTACTCAAAACACTATATTGGTTGACCAAAAGGTAATATTGTCATCTGATAAGGGCATTGACGCAGGGTTAAAAAAAGCTTTGGACAGTGCGTATAAAAATGTTTATAACTTTCACAAAGCCGAAAATTCATTTATTAAAAGGCGTTGGTCAATGCATTCTGATGGTGTGCTTTGCGGGCAATTCTTTACACCAATAGAGAGTGTGGGGCTTTATGTACCTGGTGGAAGGTTTTCTTACCCATCAACAGTTATTATGTCTGCGGTTCCCGCGCGTATTGCGGGTGTTAGTAACATTGTAATTGCCACTCCTGCAAAAAGTATAACCCCTGCGTTACTTTATGCGGCAAAGCTTTGCAAAATAAATACTATTTATAAAGTTGGTGGCCCTGCGGCTATTGCAGCTTTGGCTATTGGAACAAAAACTATTGCAAAGGTAGATTTCATAGCAGGCCCTGGTAATATGTTTGTCAACGAAGCAAAAAGGCAGTTATTTGGTAAAGTCGGTATTGATTCTCTTGCAGGACCAAGCGAAGTTGTGATTGTTGCAGATGAAAAATCAAATGTAGATTTTATAGTTGCGGATATTTGTGCTCAGGCCGAGCATGACCCACAGGCAAAGGCATACTTAATTTCAGATTCAAAAAACATTATTTCTTTAGTTAAAAAACAGCTGACAAGTAATATTTCCAGGCAAACAGAGTTTATTTACGCAAAAGATTGCGATTTTGCCAAGTTAATAAACAACATTGCCCCAGAACACCTTGAAATAATGACTAAAAAACCAAACAAAATTTTTGCTCAGGTTAAAAATGCCGGTGCTGTTTTTGTTGGTTCTTCCACCCCAACTGTTTTTGGAGATTATTTTGCGGGGCCGTCTCATGTATTGCCAACAGGCGCTTGCGCAAAATTTTCAAGCGGTCTTAGTGTGTTAACATTTTTAAAGAGAAGCAGTTTTTCTAATTATTCAATAAAATCTGCGAAAAAAAGTGCGCCGTTAGTTGCTGAAATTGCTAAGGCAGAAGGGCTTGTAGAACATGCGAATTCCGCGCTTTTAAGAGGGAAATAATGAAAATAGAGCTATCAAGAAAAGAAATAGAAATAATGTTAATGTTAATTTATGAATCACTTTCTTTTGATACTAAAGGCAGGTCTAACCATGCTTTTTCATTAGAAGAGATTGCAATTATAGATAAACTTGAAAGAAACCTTAAGTTCTACGAAAATGGAGATGCACAGTGTGGTTTTGAAACTGGCGATATTTGCCATTAAATTAAAAGACATCCTATAAGATTTCGGATTTAGAAACAAAAGCTGTCAGATAAAAAGACTAAAGAATTAATCTGTGTAATCAGGCATAAAGAATATTATGCCAGGAGTATTAAGAATGGAAAGAAAATCAAAAATTGATCGCAAAACAAAAGAAACAGATGTTTTTATTGAGCTAAACTTAGATAAAGCAAAAGTTTCAAAAATTGAAACTACAATTCCTTTCTTAGATCATATGCTCACACTTTTTGCGCACCACAGTGGTTTTGGTTTAAATGTGCGCGCAAAAGGTGATACCCACATAGATGCTCATCACTTATGCGAGGATCTGGGAATTACAATGGGCTTGGCATTTGCAAAAGCGATACAAGACAAAAAAGGCATTAACCGTTATGGCAACTTCCTTTTGCCTATGGATGAGGCGTTATCGTATGTTGCGCTTGATATATCAGGTAGGGCATATTTACAGTACGATGTGAAATTTAAAAAAGATTTTAAAAGCGAGTTTGACTATTCTTTAATAAAAGAGTTCTTCTATGCTTTTGTGGTAAATGCGAAAATCACTTTGCATATTGAACTTAAAAAGGGTGGTAACAATCACCATATAGCTGAAGCTATTTTCAAAGGTTTTGCAAAAGCTTTAAGCATTGCCTGCGCTCGAAACAAAAATGGTAAAGTGCCTTCTACAAAAGGTAAATTGTGAAAAATGTAAAACCAGTCATTGCCGTAGTTGATTACGGTATGGGAAACCTAAGAAGTGTGGCAAAAGCCATTGAGTTGGTTGGTGCCAAAGTAGTGGTTTCTTCCAATCCTAAGGTGTTGCTTGCTTCTAATGGCGTTGTTTTTCCTGGAGTCGGAGCTTTTAACGCTGCATTAGTGAATTTAAAAAAAACTGGGCTACTGTCTTGCCTTCATGATTGTATAAGTTCTTCAAAACCATTTTTAGGGCTTTGTCTTGGATTTCAGTTATTATTTGACCACAGCCAAGAAGGAAGCGGGAAAGGCCTTTCAATAATTCATGGCAATGTAAAAGCTTTTAATTTTAAAAATAGTAAATTAAAAATGCCGCATATGGGCTGGAACACCGTCAGCATAAATAAAGAAAATAAATTTAGCAAAGAGATGTTTAAGGGTATAAAAAATAACTCATATTTTTATTTTGTGCATTCATACTATTGCGCTCCTAAAGCCTACGATGTGGTTGCGGCAAAAACTTCATACGGTATAGATTTTTGCTCCGCAATTGCAAAAGATAATTACTGGGCAAGCCAATTCCACCCTGAAAAAAGCGGCGCTAATGGTTTAAAGTTGCTCGCAAATTTTGTTGATAAGGTAAAAAAGTGCTTATAATACCAGCAATAGATTTGCTTGATGGCAAATGTGTACGACTGTTAAAAGGCGATTACAATCAAGTCAGTGTTTATTCAAATAACCCATCGGAAATTGCGCTTAAATGGCAAGAAGCTGGCGCAAAAAGATTGCATGTTGTTGACCTTGATGGCGCCCGCAGTGGTGAACCTAAAAACTTGTCTGTTATAAGCTCTATAAGAAAAGTGTTTAAAGGGCAAATAGAACTTGGCGGTGGAATTAGAGATAATTCTACGCTTGAAAATGTTTTTTCTGCAGGGATTGATTATGCAATAATTGGTACGGCGGTTTGTGAGAATATTGATTTTGTGCGAGATGCTGCAACAAAACATTTTGGGAAGATAATTATTGGCATAGATGTGAAAGATGGCAAAGTATCGGTTAAAGGTTGGAAGGAAACTACTACAACAGACGCTATAGAGCTTGGTAAGAAGTTGAAAAATATTGGAATATTGGAAATTATTTTTACGGATATATCAAAAGACGGCATGCTTATAGGCCCAAATATTGAACAGACAGTGAGTATTGCAGTGCAAAGCAGATTGCGTGTAATTGCCTCTGGTGGTGTTAGCTCAATTGAAGATATTAAAAAAATTAAAGCTGTTGAGGGTTTTGGTATAGTTGGTGCAATAGTTGGGAAAGCCTTGTATGAAAATAAGTTTGATCTTAAGCAAGCTATTTTGCTTGCGGAGAAATAAATGGCGCTTTCGCTGAGAATTATTCCATGTTTGGATGTTAACGCCGGGCGCGTTGTTAAGGGTACAAAGTTTTTAAATCTAAAAGATGCCGGCGACCCTGTTGAAGTTGCAAAACGTTACAATAAGGAAGGGGCCGATGAACTTATTTTTCTTGATATAACAGCATCTTCAGACAATAGACCAATAATGCTAGAAGTAGTTAGAAAAACAGCAGAGCAGGTTTTTATACCGCTAACAGTTGGTGGTGGCGTAAGAAAAGTTGAAGATATTCGCGCATTGCTTAACGCAGGTGCTGACAAAGTTTCTATAAATACAGCTGCCGTGCATAACCCCGAGCTTGTGCGTTTAGCAAGTAAAGCTTTTGGCAGTCAGTGTATTGTTGTCGCAATAGATGCCAAACGAAACATTCGTGGCGGCTGGACCGTTTATACTCACGGCGGAAGAAATAAAACAAAGCTTGATGTTTTGCAATGGGCAAAAAAGATGCAAAGGTTAGGCGCTGGCGAGATATTGCTTACAAGTATGGACCGTGACGGTACAAAAAATGGTTACGATAATAAGCTCCTTAGTGCTGTTAGTAATGCTGTTAGCATACCGGTTATTGCTTCTGGTGGTGCCGGAAATAGTGAGCATTTTCTTAAAGCGTGTAAGTCGGGTGCTTCTGCTGTGCTTGCGGCATCACTTTTTCATTTCAGGGAACTTTCAATTATGCAGGTAAAAAAACATCTTGCTGCCGCTGGTTGTGTTGTAAGGATAAAGTAGAATAAAAAAGAGGAAAGATGAACTTTATTAAGAATTTAAAATTTGACGCAAATGGCCTGATACCTACGGTTGTGCAAGATTACAAGGATGGAAAAGTTTTGATGGTCGCTTATATGAATGCTGAATCTATTAAGCGTACAGTCAAAACAAATAAAGCAACCTTTTGGAGCCGTTCCCGCCAGAAATATTGGCTTAAGGGCGAAGAGTCGGGCAATATTCAAAAAGTAAAAGAAATGTTTTATGATTGTGATGGTGATTGTATTTTAATAAAGGTAGACCAGATTGGTGGTGCGGCTTGCCACACTGGGTATAGATCATGTTTTTTCACAAAAGTAGTACAGGGCGGAAAAACAAAAACTGTTGGTAAAAAAATATTTGATCCAAAAAAAGTATATAAAAAATAATGAAGCAATACTTCCCAAATTTTACTGAGTTTCAAAAGCTTTCTAAAACCAGCAATATAGTTCCTGTGTATGCGGAAATATTTGCCGATCTTGAAACACCTGTTTCTGCTTTTTTAAAACTTTCCGGCAACGAAAAGTATGCCTACTTATTAGAAAGTGTAGAGGGTGGGGAGCGTTGGGGCAGATATTCTTTTATTTCATGCTCACCAAAACTAATTTTTGAAAGCAAAGGTGCTTCTTTTGCGCTTTACAAACCAGGCAGTAAGCCAAACTATGTGCCTTGCACAAGGCCGATGGAGAAGTTAAAAGAAGTTATGGCTAATTACAAATCGGCGCAAATTAGTGGACTGCCTATTTTTTGGGGTGGGGCGGTAGGTTATGCGTCTTACGATATGGTGCGCTTTATAGAGGAGTTGCCAAACAAGCCAAATGATGATTTAAACCTTCCAGATAGTGTTTTTCTTATAACAGATAAGATGGTTATTTTTGACCATTTAACCCATAGCGTTAAAATTGTTGCCTGCGCGAGTATTGATTCTACAAAAAAAGTTAAAGAAGTTTATGATAGCGCGCTTGAAGATATTGAGCAGCTTATTGCCCTTTTAAAACTACCGCTTAAGGCACAAGCAGAACAAAAAAATATAGGCGTTAAAAATAGTAAAGTTAAATCAAACCTTACAAAAGCCCAGTTTGAAGATAATGTAAAGAAAGCGAAGGAACATATAAAAAATGGCGATATAATTCAGGTTGTGCTTTCTCAAAGGTTTTCAAAACAAATAAGCGCAAAGCCGTTTGATATTTATCGCGCTTTGCGTCTTGTTAATCCATCACCATATATGTATTACTTAAAGTTAAATGACTTTGAAATTATTGGTTCTTCGCCGGAAATACTTGTAAGAAAAGATGGCGCGCTTTGCGAAATTCGTCCAATTGCGGGCACAACTATTCGCGGTAAAAATGAGGAAGAAGAAAATATGCTTGCAGCAAAATTGCTTAGTGACCCCAAAGAGAGAGCAGAGCATATTATGCTTGTTGACTTAGGGAGAAATGACCTTGGCAGAGTATGTAAGAGTTCAAGTGTAAATGTTGGCGCATTGATGACAATAGAAAAGTATTCTCATGTAATGCATATAGTTTCTAGTGTAAGTGGTCAGTTGAAAGAGGGTTTAGATAGTTTTGATCTTTTTAACGCTTGTTTCCCTGCTGGTACAGTTTCTGGTGCGCCAAAGGTGCGTGCAATGCAAATTATTGACGATCTTGAGCCGACTGCCCGCGGGCCATATGCCGGCGCAATAGGTTATTTTTCATTTTCCGGTAATATGGATATGGCAATAACAATTCGTACAGTCGTTGTTAAAAACTCAGTTGCTATGGTGCAGGCAGGAGCTGGTATTGTTGCAGATTCTATACCGGAAAATGAGTTCCTGGAGTCACAACGCAAAGCCAGAGCGCTTATTGTTGCAATAGAAAAAGCGGAAGAAGGTATACGATGATTTTGGTAATAGATAACTACGATTCATTTACATACAACATTGTTCAGTATCTTTATGCGTGGGAGAAAACAGTTTTAGTTTACAGAAATGACAAAATTTCAATTGAAGAAATTGTAAAACTAAAACCGGCAAAAATACTTATATCGCCGGGCCCAGGCAATCCATCTGAGGCCGGTATATCTTTGGATGTCATTAAATATTTTGCAGGTAAGGTTCCAATTCTTGGGGTTTGTTTAGGTCATCAATGTATTGGTGAGGCCTTTGGCGGCAAAGTTGTTCGCGCAAAAAACCTTATGCATGGTAAAACTTCTCAGATACATCACGACTCTAAAGGTATTTTTAAAAGCCTTCCAAACCCATTTGAAGCAACCAGATACCATTCGTTAATTGTTGAAAAAAAATCTCTTCCCAGTGAACTTATAATTAGCGCGCAAACTAGTCAAGGTGAGATAATGGCTTTAAGACATAAAAAAATGCAGGTGGACGGGGTACAGTTTCACCCGGAATCAATTCTTACCAAAGAAGGGAAAAAGTTGCTTAAAAATTTTGTAAAAGGCATTCAATGATTAAAAGTGCCTTAGCAAAAATTGTTGCTGTTACAAACTTAACACAAGACGAAGCATTTGCTGTTATGTCACAAATAATGTCAGGTAACGCTACAGAAGCTCAGATAGCGGCCTTTATTACTGCCTTGCGTATGAAGGGAGAGACAATTGATGAGATAACAGGTTTTTCAAAGGCAATGAGGCAGTTTTCTCTAAAGATATCACCTAATATAAACGATACTATGTTGGACACTTGCGGCACAGGTGGTGACGGGGCGCATACTTTTAATATTTCTACAATCGCGGCAATTACTGCAAGCGCGGCTGGAGTGGTGGTTGCAAAACATGGAAATCGTTCTGTTTCAAGTTTATGTGGCAGTGCGGATATATTGCAGGAGCTTGGAGTAAAAATAGATATTTCGGCCGACTCAGTTAAAAAATGTATTGAAAAAATAGGAATTGGTTTTATGTTCGCGCCATCTTTTCACCCTGCAATGAGGTACGCTGCTGCTCCAAGGAAGCAAATAGGCATAAGAACGGTTTTCAATCTGTTAGGGCCGCTTACAAACCCAGCAATAGCAAATACGCAGCTTGTTGGTTTATATAATGAGGGCTTACTTGAAAAAATAACTGGTGTTTTGCGCAATCTTGGTTTAAAAAGAGCGCTTGTGGTATGCGGCAAAGATGGTTTAGATGAAATAACCGTAACTTCAAAAACTTCTGTTTGTGAACTTACAGATGGATTAATAAAGAAGTATGAAATAGAACCCGAAGATTTCGGTATGATAAAACATTCAATAAAAGAGCTTGTTGGCGGAGATGCAAAAGTAAACGCTAAAATTGCAAACTCTGTTTTAAACGGCCAAAAAAATGCCTGTCTTGATGCTGTTGTTATAAATGC
Source organism: Endomicrobiales bacterium (assembly GCA_023228045.1). Lineage (NCBI taxonomy): Bacteria > Pseudomonadati > Elusimicrobiota > Endomicrobiia > Endomicrobiales > Endomicrobiales bacterium. The sequence continues at coordinate 31,531 of JALOBY010000010.1, forward strand.
AGGAGCTGGTATCTATGTTGCTAAAAATTTATCAAGTATCTCTGATGGTATAAAACTTGCTTTTGAGGCCATAAAATCTGGCGCTGCAAAGGCAAAATTAGAAGCTCTTGTGAAACTTACTAATGAACTTTCTTGAAACTGTAATTAAGTACAAAAAAAGCTCTTTGATAGAGGCAAAAAAAAATGTGCCTTTTAAAATACTCTTTGCGCAATTAGAAGAAATTAAGCTGCAATTTGGCAGTTTTGGTAAATCACTTTCTAAAGAGGGTGTTAGAATAATTGCTGAAATGAAAAAGGCAAGCCCGCTAGCCGGCATTTTGTGTTCAAACTATGTTCCAGCTAAAATTGCGCGTGAATATTCGTCCTGTGGTGCTGCGGCAATATCGGTATTAACAGAAGAAAAGTATTTTTTAGGTAGTTTAGACGATATTAAAATAGCAAAACAAAATTCATCAGTTCCAATTTTAAGAAAAGATTTTATTGTAGATGAGTATCAATTAGTTGAGGCAAAACTTGCCGGAGCGGACACAGTGCTTTTAATAGTTGCCGCATTAAATAAATCTGAAATTCTCAATTTAATTTCTTTTGCCTCAAAAATTTCGCTTGAGTGTCTTGTTGAAGTGCATACAATACCGGAATTGGAACTTGCATGCGAATGCGGTGCAAATATAATTGGCATAAATAACCGCAGTTTAGAAACACTTAAAGTTGATTTAAACACAGGTTTTAAAATGCTTAGTGTTATGCCAAAAAACAAAATTACTGTTATAGAAAGCGGCATTAAAACTTTTGATGAAATAAACAGTTTTATTTCTGCAGGTGTAAATGCTTTTCTTATAGGTGAAACTATAATTAAAAGCCAAAACCCGTGTAATAAATTAAAAGAGCTTCTAGGGGAAAAAGTTGCTTAAAATTAAAATATGCGGAATTACAAATAGTGAAGATGCCGGCCTTGCCTCAATGCTTGGGGCAGATTACATTGGGCTCAATTTTTGTAAGGAAAGCCCGCGCAAGGTTTCTTTGCAAAACGCAAGCAAAATATTTGATGCCTTGCCTCCATTTACAACTGCTGTCGGAGTGTTTGTGGATGAGCCAATGGTTGATATAAAAAAAATAATAAAAAAAGTTGGTTTTGAAATTATACAGTTGCACGGGTCCGAAAACCAAGATTATTGCTTAGAGCTAAAAGCATTAGGTGTGAAAGTAATAAAAGCCTTTAGGGTAAACTCCAAAGAAACAGTTGATAACGCAAAAAAATATTTAGAGTGTTCGGATTATTTTCTTTTCGATTCATTTAGTGAAGGTGTTGCCGGTGGAACCGGTGAAGTCTTTAATTGGGATTTGGCACTTGGTGCGAAGGAATTTGGCAAACCTTTTTTTCTCGCAGGCGGGTTAACGCCGGAAAATGTGGCCCAAGCAATAGAAAAAGTTCATCCGTTTGCTGTTGATGTAGCGTCTGGAGTTGAACGATTGCCAAGCAGAAAGGATTTTGAAAAAATGAAGCTTTTTGTTAAAGCTGTAAGGAGCCTAAAGTGAACACTAAAGCAATAATTCTAAGTGCGAAAAATGTTATTAAAATAGAGTCAGACGCATTAAAGCAGCAAATTAAACATATAGATAATGAGTTTGTAAAAGCTGTTAGCTTAATTTTTGGTGTATCCGGAAAACTTGTTGTTATGGGTGTTGGAAAATCTGGGCTTATTGCAAAAAAAATTGTGGCAACAATGTCTTCCCTTGGCACTCCGTCGGTTTTTTTACATCCGGCTGAGTGTTTGCATGGCGATATAGGCACGCTTAGCTCTCAAGACGCGGTGCTAATGCTTTCATATACGGGGGAAAGCGATGAGATAAAAAAAGTTTTACCTATAATTAAAAGTTTTGGCATAAAAATAGTTGCTATGACCGGTAAGCCAAAAGCGCAGGTGTGGAAAAGTGCCGATATTATAATAAACTCCTGCGTAAAAAAAGAGGCCTGTCATTTAAACATTGCTCCAACATCATCTACAACAGCAATGCTTGCATTAGGCGATGCCATTGCCATTTGTGTTTCTAAGTTGAAGGGCTTCAAAGTTGAAAACATGGCAAAGTTTCACCCGCTTGGCGGAATTGGCAAAAAACTCACTCTTAAGGTTGCAGATTTAATGCATAAAGGTGCAAATAACCCACTTGTTAAAGCGCAAAGCACAGTTGAAGATGCTCTTTTTGTTATGACAAAAACCCGTGTAGGTGCTGCAAATATTGTTGATGCAAAAGGTAAGCTTGCTGGTTTTTTCACTGATGGCGATTTACGCAGAAACCTGCAAAAAGACCAGCAACTGCTTTCAAAAAAAATATCTTTGTTTATGACGAAAAAGCCATTAACAATATCGCCACAAATGCTTGCTGTTGATGCGGCCAGAATACTTAAAGCGCATAAATTTGACAATATACCTGTAGTAGATAAGAATGGCAAACCGGTTGGTATATTAGATGAAAGAGACCTGCTTTCAGAGGGCATTGTATGAACAAAAAAGAGTACTTTGGCTCATTTGGCGGACAGTTTGTTCCTGAAACACTTATGGCTCCGCTTGCCGAGTTAGAATGTGCGCTAAAAAGCGCGTTAAAAGATAGTTCATTCAAAATAGAATTAAATTCGTATCTTAAAAACTATGCAGGCAGGCAAACCCCGCTTTATTTTGCTAAGCGCCTTACACAAATGTATGGCGGTGCAAAAATATATATTAAAAGAGAAGATCTTTGCCATACTGGTTCACATAAAATAAATAATACACTTGGGCAGGTTTTGCTTGCAAAAAGGTTAGGTAAAAAAAGAGTTATTGCAGAAACCGGCGCAGGCCAGCATGGTGTTGCAACGGCTACAGCTGCTGCAATATTTGGCCTTGAGTGTGTGGTTTATATGGGTGAAGAAGATATACGGCGACAGGCATTAAATGTTTATAGAATGGAGCTTTTAGGGGCAAAGGTAATTCCGGTTACTTCTGGCACAAAAACATTAAAAGATGCCATTAATGAGGCAATGCGTGACTGGGTTACAAATATTGCAAACACATTTTATGTTATTGGTTCAGTAATGGGTCCATATCCATATCCATTAATGGTGCGCACTTTCCAAAGTATTATTGGAAAAGAGACCAAACAACAAATTCTTGCAGTTGAAGGAAAATTACCGGATTATGTGATTGCTTGTGTTGGTGGTGGAAGCAACTCAATGGGAATATTTTATAATTTCATAAAAGATAAAAATGTAAAACTTATTGGTTTAGAAGCCGCAGGGGCTGCAACATTATCAAAAGGGAGTGTTGGCTATTTACATGGAATGAAAACATATGTTTTACAGGATAAATATGGCCAGATACTTGGTACTCACTCAATTTCTGCTGGATTAGATTATCCTGGGGTTGGTCCAGAGCACAGTTACCTTAAGGAAAGCGGGAGAGCGCAATACTTTCCAATAACGGATTTTGAAGCACTGAATGCCTTTAAAATGCTGGCAATTTATGAAGGTATTATTCCAGCACTTGAATCATCTCATGCGTTTGCATATCTGCCAAAACTTGCCCCAAAACTTTCAAAAGATAAAATAATAGTTGTTTGCCTTTCAGGTCGTGGCGATAAAGATGTTGATTCTGTGCTTGCGGTCCTTGGGAGAAATAAATGAAAAACCGTCTTGCACAGTTTATAGAAAAACAAAAGCAAACAAAAGAAAAGGCATTGATAGTTTTTTTTACAGCTGGATATCCAAATATGGATGCTACAGAAAAGTTAATTTTGGCATCAGTTAACTGTGGCGCAGATATTATAGAAATTGGCATACCATTTTCAGACCCGGTTGCCGACGGCCCTACAATTCAATATGCCTCAGAATACGCGCTTAAAAATGGGGCAACATTGGCAAAAGCACTTTTAGTTGTAAAAAAAGCGCGTGCTAAAACTCAGGTGCCAATAGTTTTTATGGGATACATGAATACTTTTGTAGCAGGTGGGGCCAAAAAAAGTTTTGCATCAATTTCTGCCGCGGGGGTTGATGGAGTTATAATTGCAGATATTGTGCCAGAAGAAAATAAAGCCGTGGAAGGAATTCTAAAAAAATACAATCTTGCACAGTCAATGCTTGTTGCCCCAAACACACCAGCAAAAAGAATGAGTGCAATTGCCAATAAAACAACTGGTTTTGTTTATGTTGTTTCTGTTTCAGGGGTAACGGGAGCAAGGAAAGGCTTTTCAATTGATATTACAGACTATCTTAAAAAAACAAAAGCCGCCATTTTAAATAAAGCTCGTTATGTAGGTTTTGGGGTTGGCTCCGCAAAAGCGGCAAAAGCGCTTGCTCCATTTTGTGATGGTGTAATTGTAGGATCAGCTTTAATAAACATAATTAAAGAAAAGTATCCCAAAAGTACTTGGCTTAATAGTGTTTGCAATTTAATAAAAAATATAAAGAAAGCCATTAAGTAGCTTTCAGAGGTAAAAATGAAAAGAACATTCTCACAAACCACTAAAACAGAAATACCAGCAGGGCTTTGGACAAAATGTAAAAAATGTGAACAGATTATTTTTCAAAAAGAACTTGATGAAAACTTAAAGGTATGTCCAAAGTGTGGTGCCTATTTTCGTCTAACACCGCAAGAACGCATTGATTTGCTGTGTGATAAAAAATCTTTTAAAGAGTTGGATAGCGATTTAAAACCGTCTGACCCGCTAAAATTCCCAAACTATGCTAAAAAAGCTCAAAGCGCGCAGGGCTCAGAGGCGATTGTTTATGGGCAAGGCACAATTGGCACTCACAAAGTGGTGCTTGCGGTTATGAATTTTGATTTTATGGGCGGTTCTATGGGCTCTGTTGTAGGGGAAAAAATTGCGCGGGCAGCAGAGGTTTGTATTAAGAAAAAAATTCCTCTTATAATAGTTTCTGCTTCTGGTGGTGCAAGAATGCAAGAGGGTATTATCTCACTAATGCAAATGGCAAAAACCAGTGCAGCGCTGGCAACGCTTAGCGAAAAAAAGCTTCCATATATTTCAATTCTTACAGATCCAACTACAGGTGGTGTTACGGCATCTTTCGCAATGCTCGGCGATATAATAATTGCGGAGCCAAAAGCACTAATTTGTTTTGCAGGGCCTCGCGTAATTGAGCAAACCATCAGACAAAAATTGCCAGATGGGTTTCAACTTTCAGAATTTTTAATGGAACATGGAATGGTTGATATAATAGCTGAAAGGAAAAATTTAAAAGCAACACTTGTAAGTATTTTAGAGTTTTTTGAAAAATAATTTATGCGAATTCTTGATACTTGGCAAAAAACTGAGTACACAAAAATGCAGCCTGGACTGCAAAGAATTCAGAACTTTTTAGAGCGTGCAGACAATCCGCAAAATACTTTTAAAAGTTTCCATATTGCAGGTACAAACGGCAAGGGCTCAACAGCGGCTGTCATTGCGAATATATTGGTAAACTCAGGTTATAAAACAGCTCTTTACACATCACCACATTTGATTAATATATCGGAAAGAATAAATATAAACGGCATTCCAATTACAGCATCAGAGCTTGAAAAACTAACGCGCAAGAACCTGCGCCTTGCGAAAAGTTTAAAGTTAACATTTTTTGAATTTATAACTGCTTTGGCTTTTTTGCATTTTAGAAATAATAAAGTTGATGTGGCTGTAATTGAAACTGGCCTTGGCGGTCGTTTTGATGCTACCAATGTTATAAATTCTCCGCTCGCTTGTGTCATTACTGAGATTGCATTAGAACATAAAGGAGTACTTGGTAACACTATAAAGAAAATTGCTTATGAAAAAGCAGGTATAATTAAAAACAGTGTTCCTGTTATTTGCGGTACGCAAAATCCGGCGGCTTTAAAAGTTATATATGCTGTGTGTAAAACTAACAATGCCACACTTTATGCTTTTGGAAAAGATTTTTGCTATAAAAACTATACTCAAAATTTTCTTGGCAGCAATGCGTCTGCAGAGTTTTTTTATAACGGAGTTGAAAGAAAATTTAAGGTTGTCACTAACCTAATTGGCACATATCAGGCAAAAAATTGTTCCTGCGCTTTGGGTGCAATAGAGGCACAAAAAGAGCTAAGTGTTAAGAGTTCGGCTATGCTTGCTGGTGCAAAAACAGTTACATGGCCCGCCCGCTTTGATGTGCGCGAAATAAATAAAAAGACATTTATTTTTGATGGAGCGCATAACCCGCAGGCTATGAAGTGCTTTGCAGATATGCTTAAAATAACGCCTTACTCAAAGCCAAAGCCAGCTTTACTTTTTGGTGTAATGGCTGATAAAGATTTTTATAAAATAATTAAGCAGGCGGCGGTATTTTGCGATAAGGTTGTGCTTGTGCGAGCCAAAAACGCAAGAAGTTTAGATTTAAATAAATTGTCTTTGCAGTGGCAAAAACATTTGCCAAAAGAAAATATTTTTACCGCAACGACACTCAAAACTGCAATGAGCATTTTAAAAGATTCCAAAGTAATAGTAGTTACGGGCTCACTTTATTTAGTTGCTGATTGTTTCAAATATTTTAAATTAAAAACTTCTAAGGAGTAAAAGATGGTTAAGTATTTTTTAGGTGTAGATCTCGGTGGTACAGGAGTTAAACTCGCCATCACAACTCAAAAGGGTTTGGTGGTTGCCCAAAGTTCATTCCCAAATTTAAACCCGTCAGATTATAAAAATGTTGTTAAAGAAATAATAGCTCATTTTAACGAAATAAAGAGTGGTTATAAAGTGCTTGCAGCGGGTATTGGTGTTGCCGGCGATGTAGATCAAAAACACGCGCTTGTGCGCTTTTCTCCAAACCTTAAGTGGAAAAATATGCATTTGGCAAAAGAATTTAAAAAATACCTAAATATCCCAGTTTATATAGATAACGATGCTAACACGGCCGCGCTCGGTGCTTACTGTCTTGAAACGAAAGGTAAGGTAAACAACCTTATCTGTGTTACACTCGGCACAGGTATTGGCGGTGGTTTTATTTTGGATGGTAAACTTTTTACCGGCGCAACCGGTTCTGCCGGTGAAATTGGTCACATTACACTCTACCCGGGTGGACACTTGTGCAATTGTGGCAACCATGGCTGTGTTGAAAGATACCTTGGGGCGCCATACATTAGCAGTGAGTTTTCAGAGCTGGCGCGAAAAAATAATAATAAAACCGTAAGTAAACTTGTTGAGGGTGATTTTAGTAGTGTAACACCTAAAATAATAACGCTTGCCGCCAATTCTGGCGACCAACTTGCAATAGATTATTGGAAAAGCTACGGCGAAAAACTTGGAATAATGCTTGCTGGCCTTATAAATACAATAAACCCCGATATGGTGGTGCTTGCCGGCGGGTTAAGCAAGGCGGGCAATTATATTTTAAACCCGGTAAAGGAAACTGTTAAGAAAAGGGCATTTAAAGCGCCGGTAAAAACATGCAAAATAATAATATCAAAGTACACGCAAAAACTAGGGGTTGTGGGCGCCGCTCTACTTGCAACACAGCAAAATAAATAAATGGGAAATAGATGAGTAATAAAGTTAAAAATATTTTAAGTGTTTTTATTTGCCTATTAGGTCTTTTTTTTATTTTCACTTCAAATGCGCATTCTTCGCCAGCAAAAGTAAAAGCCGATTACTTATTTTACGATTCTGAAAATAAGTATGCTCTCCTTAAAACATCTGCATCCATTGAGTGGCAAGGCAAAAATATAAGTGCCAATCAAATTGAACTGTTTTTTGCAAGCAACACTGCAAAAGCAGTAGGCGATGTGGTTCTTTACGATAGTGGCAGTGTTGTTTTTGCCGATTTGGCCGAATACAACACATTAACTTCAACCGGTTCATTGCAAGGGGCTTTTGGTTATTTTGATCCGTTTTATTTTTTGGCGCAAAACTTTACTCGTAAAGGCGCAGATAAATTTTCACTTACCGATTGTGAGTTTACAACTTGCAATAAAGACGATCCTGACTTTACCATAAGTGCCACAAGTGTTGACGGCACGCTTAAAAAAAATATTCTAATTTATAATGCTGTTTACAGGGTGAAAAATATACCTATATTTTACTTTCCATTAGTGCCATTTGGGCTTGGGAAACACCGTCATACAATTTATGTTGAGCCGGGCTACAACAACTCCGATGGGTTTTTTTTAAGAGCAATTTATGGCTATCCAATAAGTGATTATATTTACTCAAATTTGTACCTTGATTATTATTCAAGGCGCGGCACAGGTAAGGGTGGTCAGTTAACTTATAATGTTCCTAATAAAATGAACGGTTCGTTGTATCTTTACCATATTTACGAGCAAACTACCGATATAGAGCGCCTTAGCGCAAGAGCAACACACTGGCAAAAATTAAGCCCGCTTTGGACTGGGCAATCCCAGTTAAACTATTATAGTGATAGAAGCTTTAATAGCCAGTATTTTTTGGATAATTGGCAAAGTATAAACAGTAATATTGACTCTAATTTGTCATTGACCCGCCAAGACAGCGCAGGTAACTTTAGGGTTCTTGTCGCCCGCTCCGATTCTTTCGACCAAACAAAGATGAATTATGCTCCAACAATTATTACTGCTCCGTCGCTGTCATATTCTCTCTATCCGGTAAAAGGTAAAATGCCTTTTTATACCGTGCTAAACGGCGCTATACAAAATCAATACACAAAAGCAGATGATTTTTACCTGATAAGCGGTTCTTTTGATGCAGCAATTTATAAAGATTTTAAAATTAATCGGAAATTAACTCTAACGCCAAGAATAGGAATAACACAAAATTGGCAAGATGCTACTTCAAAAACAGATGATGAAGATATATTTGTAACTCATTATTATACTTCAGAAAACCTTCGTTATCGCCTTGCTTCTTGGGTAGATTGGAACTTAATTCACAGCTTTAAGCTTCGCTCAATTCAAAACTCCACGGCTATAGATGAAAACGCGAATGATTTCGGGATAGAATCAAATCTAATTTCCTATACAAATACAATGTATCCTGCTCGTCGTTTAACGCTCCGTAATTCTACTTCATTTGATGCTCGCACATTTCGCTTAAGCCCATTTTACACTTGGACTGATCGGTTCACTCCAGTAGTTAGCGAGATTACATGGTTTCCGTCAAATTTTTATAATTTGTATCTTCGTGAAGAAACAACAATTGCTCCAATAGATGTAAAGCTTCTTCAGGGTTTATTTAACATTGGTGACCCAAGTGTAAAATACGCAAACTTTGGTTTGTTTTATCAAAATGCTTATCCAGACCAGCTTGGGTTTAACTTTGGTTTTGGAACATGGATAGGTCCAAAGTGGAAGTTGGACTATTCTGCAAGAGCGTACAGTTATAACTACCTTTCAAACGTTGCGTTAAGTGATCAGTCGGTACAACTATACCGCGACTTGCATTGCTGGGATATGCGTTTAACATACAAAAAACATACCACTTCCGAGGAATTTTTTGTTTACTTGGACCTAAAAGTATCGGGCAAAGTGCGTCAGACACAATTTAACAAAGAAGCCTACTTAGACACACATCCTTGGCAACGCTAAACCTTAACCAAAAAAAGTCCAATATGTTAAGAGATTGTACATTCTGTTGAAATTATTATAAATATTTACTATACTCCAACAACAAAGTAAATAGAAAGATTCACGCTTTACAAAAAATACAAAAACCGGCGTTGCCGTGAACTTTAAGCGCAATCAAAATTAGGCACTAAAAATCATGAAAAAACTACTCATAATCCTACTGTTATTTACGGCATCGTCTCTTTCCGCCAATAATCTTAAGATTTCAAGCGGAAATGTTTCTAACTTTTACGCTGGCTCTACAGAGATTTCCTTTACTGTTTCTCAGGAAAATACTTTTTCTACGAACACATATATATACAGTAACGACCCGGTGAAAGACTGCGCCTGGATATTCGTCAAATACTCACTCAATGGCGATTCAGGTCCATGGAACCATTGCACTATTACTGGCACAAGCGCCGGTGACGGTGCATCAACTACGATACAGAGTGTTTCCGACAACAAGGGTGTTTTCCTTTTTTCAAATGGCAGCAACAGTTTATGGAAAAGCAACTATGTGAAAGTGCAATGGAATTTTGTGGCTGATGGTATTGGCACTTTCCCTTCCAGTGGTGTTAAATTCAAAGTCATGGGAATTGAGATGGTTTATATTTCTACCGGCACATTTTTATATAACGCTGGGTCAATAGCAGACAGCACAACCAATAATTTTGGAGGTGGCAGTCAGGTGACAGTAGGATCAATCACTGATGTGCCCGCTGGCTGTGCCAATGACTGGCCCAACGGATACAGAGCGTTTTATCTTGCCAAGTACGAAATAAGCCAGAAACAGTATGTAGATTTTTTGAATGCGGTTGACCCCTATGGAACAACAGGTACGACATATTATGATTCAGTCCGATATAATTTATACGGATACTATGTACAAATGGACAATTCGCGCCCAATAGGCGACCGGTACTATATAGCAAGTGAGAGAGATACACTGGGATGTAATTGGCTTAGTTGGAGTGATGCCACAGCGTATGCCAGCTGGTCCGGACTTAGGCCGATGACAGAAATGGAGTTTGAGCGAGCAGGAAGAGGGCGTAACAATGCAAATATCTACCTTTGGGGCAATACCGATCCTCTAAGCGTAAACTTCGTGGACACAAAGAGTGGAGGCACCGAGAAGTGTTGGTTATATTATGCCAACTGCGATCAGTTCTCGGGAAGTAACGGCCCCACCTCCGTTGGACACTATTTAAGCGGATTAAACATAAGCGGCGCGCCCCAAGTTCGAACAGTAGCGCAAACAGGCGCCAGTCCTTACGGAATAGCGGATTTAGGCGGCAACGTATGGGAACACATAATTAATTGTCAAAGCATAGGAACACCTACAAATGGCAACGGTACAACAACCGTCCCTGATGTCCCTGTTTGGCCATCATACGCATCTGCCGGGCTTCGTGGCGGTGCTTGGGACGATGCTCCCACGCGTATGCGAGTGTCAGACCGCGCAAACGCGGGCTGGGCGGACGAGAGTCGCGGCGCCAGTGTCGGGTTTCGTCCCGCGAGGACACCGTAGCTTTTTGCGCTTTTACATTTTTACGCTGTTGCCGTGAAAGACATAAAATGGCTGCGAAGCAATATTAGTAATTATAGTACACGACATAGATAAAAGACAACGATGTAAATAACAAATGTGAAAACGACTATGAAAAAACTGGTTTTTCTATCATTGCTTTTACTGGCCGTTAATTCTTTTGCGACGGCGCCGTACGACGGCGGTCCGGGCGACGGATGGGATGTGTGTGCCTTCACTGCGAAAAATCCCTATCTTGCCTTCATAAATGTACCCGATACTCTTACTGCGGGTGTGAGTTCCAGTAATATGGTAGTGCAACTTTTTGATGGCGATGGCAATCCTTTACTCGCCCCCGCAACTTTAACCATCAATCTTGGCTCAACTTCGTCCAACTATTTATTCCAACCGACTGACGTCTACATTAGTCAAGGTCAAAGTCAAAGCAACAATATACATTATACAGATTATGTTGCCGGAAACAGTATCATTGCGGTAAATACGCCCATCTCTGGCTACAGTTGGGTATCATTTCCTTCAGCGATAGCAATCTCTCCTAACGCCACAAATCACTTCACGGTAAATCCCAACGCCGCCGCCGCGGTGTTAGTTGCTGAAGGAATAAATGTAACTGCCTGTGACCAGTATAATAATATCGCAACGAATTATACCGGCACTGCTGTTTTTACATCTACAGGTAGTATGACCATGCCCTCCTCATCTCATACATTTGTTTCGGGTGACAATGGTGTATATTCATTTACAGTTAACGATGCTGTAGTAGAGAAAGTTAATTTAACCGCGACAGATTCGGTGTCTCCATCGGTTACCGGAGTTAGCCCCTCGATACAGTTCAATGGTACATATATTTCCGGTGTTACTGACCTTGGATGGAGTGCGAACCTGATGCAGGGGCAGAACGATGTGGCGATGCTACGGTTTGATATGAAAGCATCGTCGGGGACATCCACATGGAATAAGGTGCGGGTGGACCGTCTTGGGACAAGCACGAACGATGATATAAACTATGCCAAGATATATCTTGATAATGGCAACGGTGTGTTTAACGGCTCTCCGCAGGATGTAATGATAGGTTCTGCGGCCTTCATCGGGAGCAATCCCGGCAGCAAGGCAATGATCAGCGTGACGCCTCAAACGGTGAGTAGCAGTACAACGAAAATGTATTATGTAACCTATGATGTTCCCATAAGTGCGGTGGAGGGTAATACTGCCGGAGCACAGATAGCAGGCGCCAACTATTTTACTATAGCGTCAGGTTTGCCGATGGGCACAAACAATATTCCGGCGGTCAGTTCTACATCAACGATCTTTTCCGTGCCGCGTATTTTGACAATAACGCCAACTGATCTTACTCCAAGCCTGCCGCCGGTGTATCAGGGGCAGAGCGATATAGTGATGGAAAAGTTATTGATAGCGACCGATTTCGGGCCGGTAACACTGAAAAGTGTCAAGATAAACAAATCAGCTGAGTCAACCTGTTTTTCTGGAGATATAAAATCTATTGCGATGTGGCGCGACGACGGCGACAATTTATATGATGCAAGTAGTGATGTACTGATAGCATCAGACACCTTTGCCAGCGGTTCAGTATTATTGAATATGAACGAAAGCGAGACGATAACACCGCAGACCTATTTCCTTGTGGCAGACATAGCTCCGGCATCACATACGGGCGTAACATTCGGGATGGAATGCACGGAATCAAATTTCTTTACAGTAGATGGGCTAAATTCTGTATCTTCAACGCATTTCCCTATCCACACCAGCACCATAACTATCAACCCGATGATTAATATGTTGACGGTTACTCCGTTCAGTGTTGCGCCTGCTGAGGTGTATCAGGGATCAGCCGCAGTGACAATGTTAAAATTTACCTTGACGGCCAACCAGAACTCTATAGTGTGGAGCAGAATAAAAATTGACCAGCTTGGCACTGCGATTGATAGCGATATTTCCGCAATAAAGATATTTACAAACGATGGTACGCTAATCAGCGGGGGAAGCGATGTCTTTTCAAACGGAAAAGCTACTGTGCTTTTGTCACAACCGCAGACGATAATTCAGGGAACGCCGCAGACATATTACGTTACAGTGGATATTAATCCAAATGCCGAGGTAGCGGGTATAACATTGAGCGTGGGAACTACCAGTTATTTGACTGTTTCTTCTCCGAATTATATTTCGCCAGTGAACTTCCCTATACATGGGAATACAACTATTAGGGCTTATCCTGATACGATGATGATACAGCTAACCGCTGTCGGTCCTGCCGCGGTAAACCAGGGTGTGCAAAATGTAAGCATTGTTAAAATGAATATTTGGAGCACGATGAAAACAGTGTTCTGGAGCAATGTGCAAATCTCTAACGCAGGTACTCTGTCTGACAGCGATATTACTGCAGTGAAGATATTTAGGGATGCGAATGCAAACGGGTATTATGATGGAAGTGACTCGCTTATAAGTTCGGGAGTTGACATTTTTAGTGAAACCTCGGCGAATATTACATTGAATAGTCCAGAGTCAATTACTCCGAGTACACGTACATATTTTGCAGTGGTTTCGGTGAGCTCTACCGCTATGCCGACCAATTCTATCAAAATGCAGTTACAGACGAACTTTTTCACGGTGAACTTGCCAAACTCGGTGTTGGGTGGGTTGTTGTTCATCTCTTCGCCTACAATAGTTAACCCGCCGTCGGTGGTGATAAGCGTAAGCGGGACAAGTTTATCCACTGCGTCAGTAAAACAAGGGGCGACTCTTGTGCCTGTAATGAAGCTTGTGATGAATTCAAACAACTACTGGGCGGTATGGCAGAGTATACGGTTGAATCTGTCTGGTACTGCCCAGAACAGTGATATTAGTAGAATTCTAATTTACAAGGACTCAATATCAAGTGGTGTGTTCAATGCTGCTCAAGATGAGCTGCTTAACACAACGGACGATAAATTTGCGCTTAAAACGGCAAATATTACTTTAACATCCCCGCAAACATTGACAACAACGCCGCAGACATATTTTGTTGTGGTGAATATTGATGACAACGCGACTCAGAACGCTACATTTGGATGTAACCTTGCAAGTGAGGGGTGTATCATAGTTGATTTTCCAAACACGGTAAGCTCATCGGGGTTCCCGATAAATTCAGGATTAACCGCTATTGATGCGGAAGTTAATACGGTAACAGTAGTTCCCACGAATTCCGGGCTGGAGTCTGTGATGCAGACGGATACCAATAAAGTACTTGAAGTATTGACATTAAATTCAGATAATTTAGATGTGCTATGGTCGGCATTGACATTGTCGTTGACAACGGCGATGGGCGGGAGCGATACCGATATTTCCGCGATTAAAATATACCGCGTTGTAAACCCTGACGGCTCGTTCAATGGGCCAGGCGTTGATACCACCACTGTGTTGATAAGCGCCCAAAGAACCTTCTCAAACGGCCAGGTGACTATCCCGATGATTACCCCTGAGCACATAACAAATACGCCGAAGAAATATCTTATTGCGGTAGATATCAGCCAGACGGCAACGGTAGGGGCAATGATAGGAATCAGGGCGACGGATCAGACAAGTGTAATTGTAGGCTCTCCTAACATTATAGATCCAGCAAACTTTCCGTGGTCTTGCACGCAGCCCGTGATAAGTGACCAGCCCGACACATTGCTGGTTTCCGGCGCAACGAATCTTGCCGGCGATACAGTAGACCAGGGTGGGGTAAATGAATCCATGCTTAAAGTTGGATTGTGTGTTGATCATGACAGCGCGGTTTTGAGCACTATTAAAGTTACAAAACTGGGAACATTAAATGAGTTAAATGTCAAAGCGGTAAATATATATTGTGACACGAATAATAATGGCATTATAGATGCTCAAGATAATTCGTCTCTCGGCTCTGCGGCCTTTCTGGGAGGAGACGCTACAATTAATATTGTGCCGCAGTTACTGACCCCTACAACGCAGTATTATATTATCAGTTGTGACATTGATACCGGTGCGGTTGTAGGGGCATCACTGGGAGTACAGTTGAAAGATGCAAACAGTTTCTCGGTGGCAGCCCCTGATTTTGTATCTTCGCAAAACCTGCCGTTATCGTCGTCTTTGCCGATAGTTCGTGATATCAGGACGCCCACTAAGCCAATCGTTACCGCAGATAGCGCTTTTACCAGCCATTTCCAGGAGATGAATGCAGCCTGGCAATCGCAAGTGATTGGTGGCACGATTGCAGACAGTCAATATGCAATTGGATCAACGCCCGGCGGAGTGGACGCAAAAAACTGGACTTCAAATGGTACCAATCAGACAATACTGGCACAGGGCTTGTCGCTGAACGATGGGACGACTTACTATATATCCGTAAAAACAAAAAGCAATTTCAATCTTTGGAGTGACATAGGCATAAACACTGGTATAACCGTTGACCTTTCATCACCAACACTTAACGGTACTCCTTCAATAAGTAAAGATGGAACAACCTATATGGTGCAATGGCCTGCGGCACAGGCAGGCGTCTCCGGAGTAATTGGGTATGAACTGCAGCAACGCGTAGGTACTTCTCCTGTTTGGACAACGGTTTCTACGCTTATGGTGGCCGCACCTTCCCAGTCAGGAGCTAAGAAGGCAGCGGGGGTGAACCAGCAAACAAGTTATGTGCTTACCGGACTGTCGGATGGAACCTATTTCTACCGTGTACGCGCACTCAATGGTGCTAATATATGGTCGGAGTTTACTGCGCCTGTCCGACTAGTTGTGGGCATGGTTTCCAGCGATGTTTTCTCTGCGGTCTCCGCATATCCTAATCCCTTTAATTCAAAGAATGCTAAGGTTACGATAAACTATACGCTTAACAGTGATTCTAATGTAAAAATAAAAATTTATGACTTGTACGGTCACTTTGTCAATGAGCTGAATTACTCAAGCGGAGCAAACGGCGGAATGATGGGCAGCAACGATGCTGTCTGGGATAGTACTGACAAAAACGGTGACAAAGTCAGTATGGGCGGCTACATTGCTATTCTGACTTCTGACTTAAACTGCGCGGGCAATAAGGTAGTTGTGAAAATTGGCGTGGTGCATTAATTTTTGACATTACGCAAAACCAAATGATGTTGAAGTTGTAGTCGCAGAGCTTGCTCTGCCGTCGTTGTCGTGAAAGACGCAAAAACCAAATAATGGCAAAGCAAGTTTTGCTATTGCAAGAATAAAATTATGAACATTAAAAAGTTGTTATCATTATCTATGTTTCTATTAATATTTCTTCAGCTTCCCGCCTATTCGCTTGGCGGCAAGCCCGGAGAGATATTTGAATGGGGTATGGGTGGAAGAGCTCTGGGAATGGGGAAGGCTTTTACAGCAGCGGCGGACGATTCATCAGCTTCTTACTGGAACCCTGCAAACATGCCGCGGCTTAACAGCCAGGAAATATCTATGTCACACAATATGCTGTGGGAAGGGACAGGATACGACTCGTTAAGCTATGTCTATCCGACTCCTTTTAGGAAAGCATTCGGTGTAAACCTGATAAAAGTAGGTAACGACGGTTTTGTCGGGACTGATGAGAATAACATTCCTACTGGTAACTTTAGTGTTTCCGATACAGCAATAAAGTTAGGTTACGGCCAGTTCCTGTCGCGTTCGTTCTCAGTGGGTACTGCTTTTAACTACCTCACTCGTAATGTGGGTGTGTATTCAAGTTCCTTAATGAGCCTTGATTTGGGAGCGACATACTTTCCTGATCCGAGAAAGTCATTTGCGTTGAAGGTAGGCAATATCTTCGGTTTTTCAAGTAATACCGATGATCAATTGCCGTTGAATCTGAGGGTTGGTTACGCGCAGAAGTTTTTCAATGATAAGCTGACTGCGTCCTTTGACTATCAGTTTCCTGATCGGTGGTACAGTGGTTTTGAAGTATCATTAAATCCTCTGTTTTTGCGTTTAGGGCTGAACTACGAAGAGATGAGCACCGGTATAGGATATATTTTTAAGAACAATTACCGGCTTGATTACGCCTTAGCACATAGTGTGGATTTAGGATTGTCGCACCGCATTTCGTTTACTTTCAAATTTGGGAAAGACATTACTTACGAGAGGGAAAAGATTATTGCTGACGCAGTGCTCCATGGCGATCAGCAGGTATCAAATGGAAAGTTTAATAAAGCATTAAGTATCTATGAGAGTGTACTGAGCTTTGAAGACAAACCAGTCGCAAGCAAGAGATCCCAGAATATGAAAGCCTTAATGGAACAGGCAGAGCTAAACGATGTACCTTCTAAGCTATCAGAAAGCGAGAATAAAGCGGCAGATTACGAGTGCAAGGCAGTGTATGATTATATGAACAATATGCTGACAGAGGCGTTGTTAAATATTCAGCAGGCGATAAGTATAAACTCGGACAATCAGACATACAAAGCTATAGAAGCGATACTTAAGAAAGAAGGGGCAGTGATAACAGATGAGGATCTTTCACCTGATACGAAGGTGGCGATGAAATTGCATCGCGCAATAAGTTATTTTCAGGACGGAAAATACGATCTGGCGGCCAAAGAGTGCCAAGAAGTGTTGAGACTTGAACCTGACAATGTTATTGCCCATATGCGCCTTGGCTCAACCTATTATGCAGTAGGCATAAAAGATAAAGCTATAATAGAGTGGCGAAGAGCACTTGAGCTGGACCCGAATAACACTGAGCTTCAGCAATTTATACAACAGGCAGGAGAGAAATAGAGGTTCCAAATTGTTTAAAGCAGGCAAAGAAGTGTCGACACTGATAATAAAATAAAGTGCGCAAAAAGAAAAGAATAAGCAGTGTAAATTTTACTTATTTTATTTATAACATTAGCGTTTTTAGCTTGATATAGTGGTGAATTGATAGCCACAAAAGGCATCAAATATCATTAATAAATGAATAAGGGAAGGGCAAGACAATGATACAAAGAGCAGTGGTAAAAAAGAGGACATGGAAAATAGCAGTAAAAGCAGCAATGTTATTTCTATTTGCCATTGTTATATTATGCCCGAAAGCGCAGGGATACAGTGTTGACGATAAATTAAAACTGGAGCAGTTGTATGCGAAACGAGTGAACGATGTGGTGGAAAATATCGTTGGCAAGGGGAAAGTGATAACATATGTCAATGTGTACCTTCTTGATACCGTACAGACGCAAAAAGTGAAAGAGATATATAATATAAGCTCCCCAAAAGGCAATAAATTGGTTGGGTGGAATGAATCAGGTACGAATAATTTTATCCTCCCAGGTATTCCCACAAAAGGCGGACAAGCGGGTGCTGCTATGGGGGCGAGCAAATACGAAAATACGACGGAGCAGCAGCTTGAATTGCCGCAGACGATGCTGAAGAAGATAAAAGTGACGGTAATCGTAGACGCAAAAGTAGCGGAAAAAGACCTGACAACGATCCCTAACATAGTAACGGAGGTGTTAGAGATGGACATGGCTCGGGGCGACTCAATAATGGTGCAGAAAATGCCATTTCCTCTTCCGCCCGGGATTGTGGAGCAGCTTAAAAATCCAGAAATTCTGATAGATGTGGCGAAGTTTGTCACCACAGCGTTGTTGGTGTTTATAGCACTGCTGTTGTTTTTTGGATTGGGGCGTATGTTCTTGAAGGATTTCTCGAAAATAGCAGAAGCGTTTCACATAAGAATGGATGAAAAAATAAGGCATGAACAGATGGAAGAAGGGCGTCTGTCCTTTAATTCAGAGCTTGCAGAAGGGTCTGGGCAGGGACGGAAAATGATAAGTGGTGCGACATCGCCAATAGAGCGTAATGGACAAGATCAGTTTGATTTTGTGAACGAGGCGAATATTGATAGATTGTCTTACCTTTTAAAAGATGAAGATCCACAGAAGATAGCGATAACATTGTCATTTCTAACGCCGCAGAACTCAGCGTATGTATTAGCGAGTCTTGAACCCGCGAAACGGGCAGAAGTAACGAATTTGCTAACGCAGGTGTTTGATGCAGATCCCGACAGTGTGAAAGAGTGGGAACAGCAGGTAAAGAACAAAATAAACTATGTTATTGGCGGCTCAGATGTGGTGACGGAAATGCTGGATACAGCGAACGATCAGGATAGAGAGAGAATATTGTCAGATATTGCGGTAAAGAACCCCGATATGGCAGAAGAATTAAGACAAAACCTTTTTGTATTTGAGAGCATTGCATATCTTGAAGACGCGGATATAAGAACGTTGTTGAGCAAGGTTTCAAACGAACAGCTGGCGATAGCATTACATGGTGCGAGCACTAACTTGATAGCACAACTCCTGGCGAACAAGACAAAGGGCGCGCAGGATATGTTAAACGAATCTATGTCATTGTCACAGAAGATGCCCGAGAAACAGATTCAGGAAGCCCGTCAAATTATAGTGAGAACAGCACGACAACTAATTAAAGATGGATACATTACCCACAGGAAGCCGAAAAAGGTTGAAGCATATATAGTTTAGCTTAGCGTTGCTTTATAGGATGCCATTGCCATATCGTAGCAGTT